>CALVPL010000058.1 GCA_944351315.1 uncultured Bacilli bacterium
AAATTTCTTCGGAAATTATTTTTCCTTCCCATTTAAGTAATTGGCTAATTAAAGTATAGTCTGCATCACTCTTTATGAGAATTTTAAATTCTTTACCAAGATTTAACTCAGCTTTTTTATTTCTAAATAGACGAATAAAGGTGTTTAAATCGTCAATTTTTTCTTCTTCCTCTAAGAACATTTCTTTTTTATCAACCTTAGGATATGAGCTAATAATTAAAGCATCTGTAGTTTTGGGAATTTGAGTATAAATTTTTTCGGTTACAAAAGGCATGAATGGATGTAGCATCTTTAAAATTCCTAGTAAAACTTTTCGTAAAGTAGATTTAGTACTTATGTTTTCTAAAGAGAATTTGGCCATTTCAATATATTGATCACAGAAATCTTCCCAAATAAATTTATAAAGGATACTTGAAACGTTTTGGAATTCATATTTATCCATATATTTTGTAACTTCTTTAATGGTTTTGTTATAACGAGTTAAAATCCATTTGTCAGCATCAGTAAGATGAGAATATTCTTCATTTTCAAAGTTTTCGATATTCATTAAAACAAAACGAGAAGCATTCCAGATTTTATTAATGAAGTTCCAAGTAGATTTGACTTTTTCTTCGTCGTAACGGAGATCAGTTCCTGGAGCGGTTGAAGTCGCTAAGTAATAACGTAGTGCATCAGCTCCATACTCTTCAATTACATCCATTGGATCGACTCCGTTTCCCAAGGATTTACTCATTTTTCTTCCTTCTTTATCCCGAATAAGTCCATGGATATAGCAATATTCAAAAGGACGTTTTTTAGTAAAATGAAGACCTTGGAAAGTCATACGATTTACCCAGAATGGAATGATATCATATCCCGTTACTAAGATGTTATTTGGGTAATACTTTTTGTAATCTTCTGTTTCATCAGGCCAGCCTAAAGTACTAAATGGCCATAGAGCACTAGAAAACCATGTATCTAATACATCTTCATCTTGAACCCAGCCTTCACATTCTGGAGCTGTCATTCCAACATAGATTTGATCGTCTTTATACCAAGCTGGAATTTGATGTCCCCACCAAAGTTGTCTAGAAATACACCAATCGTAAGTAATTTCCATCCAGTGATTCATAATTTTTTCATAACGAGCTGGTAAGAATTTTACTTTTGTTTCTTTATTTTTTTGATTTTCTAAAACCTTGTCAGCTAAAGGACGCATTTTGACAAACCATTGTTTTGATAAATAAGGTTCAACCATAACATCGGTTCTTTCAGAATGACCTACTGAATGAACAATTTTTTCAACCTTTAGTAAATAGCCTTTTTCTTTTAATTCTTGAACAACTTTTTCTCGAGCTACAAAACGATCTAACCCTTGATAATGTAAAGCATTTTCATTCATTGTTCCATCTGGATTTATAACCACGATTTTTTCTAAGTTATGTCTTAATCCTACTTCATAATCGTTTGGATCATGGCAAGGTGTGATTTTTACACAACCGCTTCCTTTTTCTGGGTCGGCATGGGCATCTCCTATAACAGGAATTTCCCGATTGACAATTGGAAGCAATACTTTTTTTCCAATATACTTTTTATATCTTTCATCCTCAGGATTTACCGCGATTGCTGTATCTCCAAACATTGTTTCTGGTCGTGTTGTTGCGATATCTAAATATCCTTCTTCCTCTACAAATGGATATTTAATATGATAAAAAGCTCCTTCGACATCTTTATAAATAACTTCTTCGTTAGATAATGCCGTCTTAGCCATAGGATCCCAGTTAATCATTCTTTCTCCACGATAGATTAATCCTTCTTCATATAGACGAACAAAAACTGTTCGAACTGCTTTACTTAAACCTTCATCTAAAGTAAATCTTTCTTTTGCATAATCGAGACTCAAACCTAGCTTCGCCCATTGTTGGTGAATATTTTCAGCATACTCATCTTTCCAAGCCCAAGCACATTTTAACCACTCTTCTCGTTTCATGCTTCTTGGATCAATTCCTTCTTCACGAAGTTTTTTATCTACTTTTGCTTGCGTAGCAATTCCAGCATGATCCATACCAGGAACCCATAAAGCATCGTATCCTTGCATTCTTTTATAGCGAATCATAATATCTTGAATGGTTGTATCCCAAGCATGACCTAAGTGCAATTTTCCAGTTACATTAGGTGGTGGGATTACAATACAAAAAGGTTTGCCATTATTTTTTCCGGATGCAAAATATCCCTTTTCTTTCCATGTTTCATAAGCATTTTCTTCTACTTCTTTCGGATTGTATTTTTTATCTAGCATTTTATTTCCTCCTTATAATGTTAAATTGTTTAAAATATTATTTAAAAAGTTCTTTACATTGCCTATATCATGATATTTTCCATTTTTGTATTCTATTGCATGAATACGGACGGGCTCATCAAGAAAATTTTCCAGATAATATTTTGCTTGTTGTTTGGTAGTGCCTTCTGGAAACAAAACAACCAAATCGGTAACATCTGGCATGATGATTAAATCTTGAAAATTCTCACAAGCATATTTGGAATTATCCAACATTGAATCTTTTATTTGATAATTTTCATCATAATATTTTTGAATAATTTGACCGACTAAAATATCGTGTCTTATCGTATCATCCTCCGTCGCATTTGTTAATACTTCACCACTAGGTTCTACAACTAAAACTTCTTTTAAATAATCCATATCTAATCCCTCTTTCCAATAAAAAAAGATGATACCAAAGGAGTCTATGTTAGACGGTACCATCCTTACTTTTACTTTTTTTGATAAAGCAGTATTCTGCTACATAACTTCCTTGCAACCTTCAAAAGACTTTTTTACTTAGTTTCACCAACCCTAAGCTCTCTTTAAAAAAAGGATCTTCTTACTCCTCAAGTTCAACGTTTTATATTTATATAATACTTTACAATGCTGCAAAATGCAAGTTTTTTTACACACTTATTGTCTCGACGACTTGATCATTGATTGAAATAATTATTTGATTATTAATATCTACTTCCGTAAATACCTTATCTCCTTCTTTAAGAGTGTATGTTTGACTGACAATTCTTCGTTCAGCAATATTATAGACATAAAATTCTTGATTTTGTGTCATACAATTTACATACTTATCTGTAAAAGAAAGATTAGCAAAATCTCCTTCTAAAACTGGAGCATTGCTATAATTTACTAAATGATATATTCCATTGATATTTCTTGTAATTAAATAGGTACCTGTATAATCGATAATTGGATCGGCAATTTTTTCAGTTAAAATGGCTCCACTTCGATCTATTAGATACCAAGAACCATCTTTTAAAACAATAAAGTAATCGGCTAAAACTTTTCCTTCTTCGTTTACATCATTTTTTAAAGCAATGTATTCATATTCAAACGGAATAAAGATATTCATCATATTTTCTAAAGAAAGAACTCCGTACTTATTGCTTTCATTTCTGGCAATTAATAAATTCCCATCAATTCCTACTCCATAATTATTTACTTCGGTGTAAGGAAGTTGTTTGTATGCAGTTTGAGTTGTTAAATCATAGACAAATACTTCGGTGTTGGAAAGATCTTTTGTATCTCTTAAAACGGCAAAGCGACTGTTGTATAATTTTATCGTTGCCTCTTCTTCTGATGGATAAGAATTTATGCCATATTCTTGATCGTTATTTGTGCTAAGAGCATACCCACAAATTGGATTTTCGCACTCGTATGTTCCAAGTAAACTGCCATCACTTTCGGAATAAAACCATAATTTGTTATCAAAGAAAAAATCTTTATTGGTATTTTCTAAACTCGTTGTTTTAGAGGAACTGGTGAGTTTAAAATACACCCCAGCTCCTGCAAGTGGAACGAAAATACAGAGCAAAATGATTAAAACAATGAAGGCTCCTTTTTGAACTTTAGGATTCATCCGTACCACTGTCCTTCACTCTTGGGAAGCCAATTTTGGCACTATAGGTATTGTTAGAATTTCCTACTTCAACATAGACATTGTCTTTATCAAAGGTAATACGGAATGCTTTTGTTCCTGAGCCATAGTAGTTTGTGATATTTAAAGGAACTCCTGTTTCGCCCTCTTCACTAACTGTAATTTCTTCATTATCATAAGTAAAGACATGAACTTTATTATTTAAAACTGCTGCATAATATTCGTTATATAATTCAATATAATTATAAGAAGATGAAGAAATTTCTTTTTCATAACTATGAACAAAATACATGTTATCTTTATATGTTTTTAGATATTTATGGGTATCATCTACTTCTAAATAATCGACAATCGGACTATTTTTATCGGCAGTAAGTTTATTGGCATCTTGATCATAAAGTGCATATCCAGCATCGCTTTCGCAAACGTAATAATCTCCTAATTTTTTGATGCTGTTAAATTCAAATGGAATTACTGGTGATACTCCATCCATAGTAATTTTGGCAACTCCAAATTTACCACTACTTTTAGAAACGGCAATAAAATAGACGTTATTGGTATTTACAAATGTCAAATCGCTTACATTGGTATAGCTTGCTGTATCGACATTTGTATATTTTGCAATTTCTTTTTTGTTCACTAAATCATAAAGAACAACGGTATCGCCATCTAAAATGAACACAAATTGCTTATTTATAAGTGGAATTGCTCCTGTTTCTGCACTATGATCCATTTCTTTTGTATTGCCTGTTGTTTCATGATAGAAAGAATCGGTCGCAAGCTTACATGTAACTAAAGTCGTAGTGCTTTCATCAATGGCATTTTTATTTGTACATGGATAACTTCCTAGTAAAGTTTCTTTATTAGAATCGGAATAAAAGTAAATAGAACCATCAAAATAATTCATATATGCTAGTTTGGCTGAAAGTTTTCCTTCTAAAATATTTACAGAAAAATTCTCATAATCTTCGCCTTCATATACATTGATATTTAAAATGTTATTTTCATAGTTTACAGTGAAAGCTTGTTCGGTTTTGGTAAGTTTATAATCCTCATAAGTTTCTACTGGATCATACTTGGCATTTTTTAAAGGAATGCCTTCACTACGCATTTTATGATTTTCATAATCTAAAACAACTAAATTATTATTTTGAACTGTTAATACTAAGTCGCCTACTAAAGTGGCATAATCGTATTCTCCTTTATTGATCTCTGTCGCATTATAATCATAGATACGATACTTCCCTGTTGCATCTTTTGTAATTAAATGGGTATCTGTAGCTTCAACAATAGAAGCAGTAAAGGCTTTTGTTAAAATTTTGTTTTGTAAGTCTGCTAAATAAGAATTATTGTCTTTACGAACTGCCAATAATTTTATTTCTTCTTGATGAGGTAAAATTCCTAATTCATCATAAGAATATGGAATAACGGTTTCCATTTTTTCTTCAGTAAAATGTTCTAGACCATAAAGACTTTCATCATCTTTTAAAACAACATAGTCTTCATATTCGTCATAAGCTTTTACAGCAAAAACCGTTTTTAGCACTTCATTTGTTTTCATATCGTATACTTTAATTCGTTCATCTTCTTCATCTTTACGATCTACAACGAAAACAAATCGATCTTGATATATTTTTGTTCTTCTTTTTAAAGGATTTCCTTCTTCATCTACTTTTTTTGTTGTAGAAAAATCATCTTCTTCAGTTAAGTAAGCTACTTCACACAAGGTTTCGTCTTTATTTTCGCATTCATAGCTCCCTAGTTCTTGTTCGCCATCTAAGAAAATAAGTTTTCCATCTTCATAACGATAGTTATCCATTTCTAAGACTACACCTGGTTTTTCTTCTATTGGTTTAGAAGGTTCTTTTTTGAATAAAAAGAATAAACCAACCGCGATAGCGATAAGAATTAGAATTAAGAGGACGATAAAAATAATCTTTTTCTTTTTATCTAAACCTTGCCATTTGTTCTTTATTTTCTTGAAAAAATTCTCTTTTTCTCGCTTTTCTTCGGTTTCTTTTTTTTCTTCTTCCTCTTTTTTTATAGTTTCTTTTGTATCTACAACTGTCCGAAATACTAAATCGGCATCGTCCATATTATCATCAAATTCTTTTTCAAGTCCGTTTTCAATATTATTTATAGCTGTGATGGATAAATCCTTTAGAGTTTGAACTTCTTTGGTCGTTTCTATTTTTTCAACCTCATCTTCATTTATAATATCATTAAACTCTTTATCATCCATTATTTTCACTCTCCTACTATACCTAATTATAGCAATGAAATATTTATTTGACAAGACAAAAATTCTTCGTAAAAAACTCCCTTTTATTTTTACTCTTTATCAATTTTTTTATCCTTTTAAAATTTTGATGTGATTATTAAAACACATTTTTTGTTATTTTCTTATGATATAATATTTATAGTTTTAGTTTTATTCCATTCATAAAATATATTTTTCTTCATAGAGTTTTGGTAAAAGGAGAGATCATAAATGAATTTAAAAATTAATAACAAAAAAATGACTGTAAAGAAAGCGACAAATTTTAAAACACGATTATTTGGCTTAATGGGTCAAAAAGGCATAAAGGAAGGAATACTTTTTCCTAAATGTAATGCTATTCATACTTTTTTTATGAAAGAAGAAATTGATGTTATTGGATTAAATGAGGAAAATCAAGTCATTTATATTTATCGAAATGTTCCAAAAAATAAAATTGTTAAAGTAAGTAATGAAAATAAAAAAACTAGTATTTTAGAACTTCCTAAAGATACTAGTAAAGGTTTAGTAATTGGTTCTGTTTTAACTTTTACTGAATAAAATATTAAAAAGCTATTTTTTATCTATTTTAAAGTCTAATAGCTGTTTACATACTTCTTCATATACATCCTGAAAATGCAGGCACGTATCGATTAAATACTGTTTATCTTGTTCATATTCTTTTAAGCCTCTTAGATAATAAGGCTTATCTTTATCTAATATAATAAAAGGCATGATATTATTTTTTAAACATTCTTTAAACATAATCATTCTGCCCACTCGCCCATTGCCATCACTAAAGGGATGAATGCATTCAAATTTCACATGAAAATCAATAATATCTGTTAGAGAAACTTTATCCAATTTTAAATAGGAATTTAAAAGATCAAGCATCTCTTTTTCTACATCTTCAGGTGCAGTTGTTTTTGTTAAATGAATCATTCCGGTTATATTGGGAACCACTTTGAATCCTCCGAGGTTATATGCTGGATTTTCTTCATCACTTGTATTTCTTTTTAATATGGTATTCATTTCTATGATCATTTCTTTAGATAAAGGAGCATCGACATTGTCTAGCATAAAATCAAATAGTTTGAAATGATTTTTGGATTCGATTAAATCATCGAGATTTATTAATTCGTTGCTTTTAGAAAGGAAGCTCGATGTATCAAATATAGCTTCTGTTTGTTCTTCGGTTAATTTGCTTCCTTCCATTTTGTTTGAATTATAAGAGAAAACAACTTGCGAAAAATGATACATATTTCCTTTAAACTTTGAGTTTTTTTGACTTATTAATTCTTTTTTTAATTTATCTACCTTCATTTTTTTATCTTATTCTTTCCATTCAAAAATATAATCTAAAATTTGAACTTCATCTCCCGGTTTTGCTCCTAGACGTTCTAGCTCATCATCTATTCCCATACCTTTTAATTTTCTTCCAAAACGTAAAACTGCTTCGTCTTCCGTAAATCTGGTCATTTTAAAGAGTTTTTCAATTTCTTCACCCTTTAATACCCAGATTCCATCTTCTTTTGTAATGGTATAAGGACGTTCATTTTTAAACCGGTAAACAATGGCACTTTCATACTCATCATCTTGGTAAATTTGTTCTTCTTTTACTTCGTCTAAAATATCTCTTAAATAAACAAGTAATGGTTCAAGTCCTTCATGAGTTAAAGCACTAATTGCAAAAATTTCTTTATCCGGATATTTCTTTTTAAAACGTTCTAAATTTTCTTTAAAAGAAGGCATATCACATTTATTGGCGACGATGACTTCTCTTTTTTTAGCTAAAGAATCACTGTATTGAACGATTTCTTTACGAATGATTTCATAATCTTTGATTGGATCTCTTCCTTCGGTTCCAGCCATATCAATCACATGAGCTAAAATACGAGTTCTAGAAGCATGTTTTAAGAATTTCGTTCCTAAACCTACTCCTTCACTGGCTCCTTCGATCATTCCTGGTAAATCGGCTAAGATAAAAGTTCTTCGATCTTTTAATGTTACGACACCAAGATTAGGACTTAGTGTTGTAAAATGATAGGCGGCAATTTTAGGATTGGCAGAGGAAACTGAGGATAAAAGTGTACTTTTTCCAACACTTGGCATTCCAACTAATCCGACGTCTGCTAAAACTTTAAGTTCACATTTTACATACCGAATTTCTCCAGGTTCACCTAGTTCAGAAAATTCTGGAGCTGGTTTTTCGTGAGTAGCGAACGCAGTATTACCTCTTCCACCACGTCCTCCATGAGCCGCAATAACTCGATCTTTATCATGAATTAAGTCCGCGATGACAAGGCCTGTGTCGTCATCATAAATAGTCGTTCCAGGAGGAACTTTAATTACAATGTCTAAGGCATTTTTTCCTCGCATATTTTTGCCTTTACCATTTTCTCCTTTATCGGCTTTCATTATTTTATGAAATTTTAAATCTATTAAAGTGGTTAAACCTTGATCCACTTCAAAAACAATGTCGCCACCTTTGCCGCCACTTCCGCCATCTGGTCCACCCATGGGTACATATTTTTCTCTTCGAAAAGAAGTACATCCATCGCCACCTTTACCAGCAACAAGTTTCATTTTTACTTCATCGATAAACATAGTAATCACCTACCATTTATTTTATCAAACTTCTTTAAAAAAAACTAGATTCTCTTATGAAAAGTATCTAATTGTTCATTTTCTATCAATGTTGAGCCAATACGCAAATCTTTATGATTTTGGAATTCTTTTTTATTAAATAGTTTATATCATAAAATAAGCAAAAAAGAAAGCTTTTAACTTTCTTTTGCATATTCTAAAAATTTCTGATAAAGTTTATCGCAACTTTCTTTATCCATTTCTGGTGTATCTTTTAAAGGATTTTTTATTCCCAATTTTTCATATTTTTCAAATCCTAAATGATGAAATGGTAAAAATTCAATTTTTTTTACATTTTTAATTTTTTTGACATAAGAAGCTAAAGATTTTAAATATTCTTCTTGATCGGTTAGCCCAGGAACAATAACTTGTCTTAACCAAACATCTTTGCCACTTTTATTTAAAGAAATAATAAATTTTTCTACTTCCTCTTGTTTTTGGCCTGTCATTTTTTCATATCCTAAAGGATCTGTGTGTTTAATATCTAAAATAACTAGGTCAACTAAAGATAAAATTTCATCATATTCACCTATTCCGACACCGGCTGTATCTAAAGCAATATGGATTTTTTCATTTTTTAATTTTTTACATACTTCTATTAAAAAATCAATTTGTAATAATGGTTCTCCCCCTGAAAATGTTACACCACCTTGATTTCTTTTGAAATAAGGTTTATTCCGTAAAACTTTTTTTACTAATGTATCGACATCCATATTTTTTTCTTTTGTTTGAAACATTTCCGGATTATGACAAAAAAGACAACGCAAGCGACAACCAGAGAAAAAGATGACTGTTCTAATCCCTGGTCCATCGACTAGTCCGAATGTTTCAATCGAATCAATGCTACCCATCATAGTTTTTCATGGAAAGTTCTTGCGATAACTTCCTCTTGTTGTTTTCTAGTTAAGCGATTAAAACGAACTGCATATCCAGAAACACGAATTGTTAATAATGGATATTTTTCTGGGTGTTCCATCGCGTCGATCAATGTTTCACGATTTAGCACGTTGACATTTAAATGGTGAGCTCCTTGAATAAAATAACCATCTAATAAAGAAACTAAGTTATCAATTTGTTCTTCTTTTGTATGGCCTAATGATGTTGGAACAATACTAAAGGTATTTGATATACCATCACGACAACAAGCTTCATAAGGAATTTTAGCCACAGAATTTAAAGAAGCAATGGCTCCGCTTTCATCTCTTCCGTGCATTGGATTTGCTCCAGGGGCGAAAGCTACTCCTTTTTTACGACCATCTGGTGTTGAACCGGTTTTACTACCATATACAACATTTGACGTGATCGTTAAAACAGATAAGGTTGGCTCAGCATCGCGGTAACATTTATGTTTTGCTAATTCATTATAAAATTTTTCTAAAACTTCTTTAGCAAGATCATCTACTCGATCATCATCGTTACCAAATTTAGGAAATTCGCCTTCAATTTCAAAATCAATCGCGATTCCTTCTTCGTTTCTAATTGGTTTTACTTTTGCATATTTAATTGCAGATAAGGAATCAGCAACGACAGATAATCCAGCTACTCCATATGCCATAAGACGTCTTACATAGGTATCATGTAAAGCCATTTGACCAGCTTCATAAGCATATTTGTCATGCATGTAATGGATAACATTCATCGCATCACTGTAAATAGAAGCAATACGTTCTAACATTTTAAAATACGTATCATGAACTTTTTGATAATCCAAAATTTCATCTTCCATTTTAGAAAATCCTTCAATTACTAAATCGCCTTTTACTTCATCAACTCCACCATTAATGGAATATAATAAAGCTTTTGCTAAATTACAACGTGCTCCAAAAAATTGCATATCTTTTCCTTCACGCATTGCTGAAACGCAACAAGCAATTGCATAATCATCGCCATATAAAGGTCGCATAACATCATCATTTTCGTATTGAATAGAATCGGTTTCAATAGAGATTTTGGCACAATATTTTTTGAAATTTTCTGGTAAATGTTCACTCCATAAAACCGTCATATTTGGTTCTGGTGCTGGATCAAGGTTGGTTAATGTATGCAAAATACGGTATGAAGTTTTAGTAACTAAAGATTCACCAGATGTGGTAATTCCACCGATTGAGCAAGTAACCCAAGTTGGATCCCCAGAAAACAATTCATCATAATCTGGAGTTCTTAAATGTCTTACTAAGCGAAGCTTAATGACAAATTGATCAATGATTTCTTGGATTTCACTTTCAGTAATTTTTCCTTCTTTTAAATCTCTTTCAAAATAAATATCAAAGAAGGCATCTACTCTTCCTAAGCTCATTGCAGCTCCGTTGTTTTCTTTTACAGAAGCTAAATAACCAAAATAAGTCCATTGAACTGCTTCACGACTATCTTTAGCTGGTCTTCCAATATCAAAACCATAAGAAAGAGCCATTTTTTTTATTTCTTCTAAAGCCCGATATTGCATGGAAACATCTTCACGTAGTTGAATAAGTTCATTGGTCATTGGGCCCACTAAAACTTCATCCCAGTCTTTCTTCTTTTGTTCCATTAAATAATCAATACCGTATAAGGCAACTCTTCTATAGTCGCCAATGATTCTTCCTCTTCCGTAAGCATCAGGTAGACCTGTTAAAAGGCCAACGTGTCTAGCTTTTCTAACACTAGCTGGATATGCATCAAATACTCCTTGATTATGGGTTTTTCGAAATTCATTAAAATATTTATCAACCGTTTCATTTAGTTTATATCCATAAGCTTCTAGCTCTTGATAAACCATTCTAATACCACCATAAGGATTCACGATTCGTTTTAATGGTGCATCAGTTTGAAGACCGACAATCACATCATCATCTTCACTAATATATCCTGGTTTAAAAGCATTAATTCCAGACATATGATCGACATCAATATCTAAAACATGCTTTTTTAATTCTTCTTTCAATAAATCATTTACTTTTTTTAAAACTCTTCCTGTTTTATCTGTAGTTCCAGATAAAAAAGATTCGTCTTCATCATATTTTGTATAGTTTTTCAAAATGAAATCGGAAACATT
>CALVPL010000059.1 GCA_944351315.1 uncultured Bacilli bacterium
ATCCGCTTGCTAAATGTCCTGAGTATACACGGAAGAATGCTAAACGTCCAACAAATGGATCGGTCATAATTTTGAATGCTAATGCTGTAAATGGTTCTGAATCACTTGGATGACGTAAAATATCTTCTCCAGTTTTTGGATTGTAGCATTCAATTGCTTCAACATCTGTAGGTGCTGGCATGTAATCAATAATTGCATCAAGTAATAATTTAACACCCATGTTTGATAATGCATCACCACATAAAACCGGATAAAATTGATTAGCAAGTGTACCCTTACGAATTGCTGATTTAATTTCTTCAACAGTAAGTTCTTCACCATTTAAATATTTTTCCATTAAGTCATCATCAAATTCAACAACTTTTTCAATTAAGTCATTATGCTTTTCTTCAGCTAATGCTTTTAAATCATCTGGAATTTCAATCTCAACCATTTCTTCTTCAGGTTTGCCATCGAATTCATAGGCTTTCATAGTTACTAAGTCAATAATACCTTTGAAATTGTCTTCAGCACCAATTGGCCATTCAATAGGTTTTGTATCAATACCTAAACGAGATTTTAATGTTCCTAATGAGAATTCAAAATCTGCTCCCATTTTTGTCATTTTGTTAGCAAATACCATTCTTGGAACTTTAAATTCGTCAGCTTGACGCCATACTGTTTCAGATTGAGGTTCAACACCTGCTTGAACGTCGATTAAACATACAGCACCATCAAGTACTCTTAGACTTCTTGATACTTCTACTGTAAAGTCTACGTGGCCTGGGGTGTCAATGATGTTTAAACGATATCCTTTCCAGTGTGCAGTTGTTGCAGCACTAGTGATTGTGATACCTCTTTCTTTTTCTTGATCCATCCAGTCCATTTGAGACTCACCATCGTGAGTTTCTCCTAATTTATGAATTTTTCCTGTATGAAAAAGAATTCGTTCTGTTGTTGTTGTTTTTCCGGCATCGATATGAGCCATGATACCAACATTTCTAACTTTGTCAATTGAGACATCTCTTGCCATAACTCACACTCCTACCATCTATAATGAGCAAATGCTTTATTTGCTTCAGCCATTTTGTGAGTATCCTCACGTTTTTTTACTGCTCCACCTGTTCCGTTAGCAGCATCGATAAGTTCATTAGCTAAGTTCACCGCCATTCCCTTACCACTTCTATTTTTTGCGTAATTTACGATCCATCTTAAAGCAAGTGCTTGTCCACGTTCATCACTAACTTCAATTGGAACTTGATAGTTAGAACCACCAACACGACGAGATTTAACTTCTAGTGCTGGAGTTACATTTTTTAAAGCTTCTTCATAAACTTCAATAGCTGGGCGGCCTGTTTTTTCCGCAACTATATCGAATGCTTCATAAAGAATTCTTTGAGCCGTACTCTTTTTTCCATCTTGCATAATTTGGTTAATTAATTTTGTAACTACTTTTGATTTATAGATAGAATCTGGTAATACGTCTCTTTTTTCTGCTCTTCTTTTACGCATGATTATATCCTCCTTCTATTATTTTTTTGGTTTTTTAGCACCGTATTTACTACGTCCTTGTTTACGGTTTTGAACACCTTGAGTGTCAAGTGTACCACGAATAATGTGATAACGTACACCGATTAAGTCTTTAACACGTCCACCACGTACTAATACAACACTGTGTTCTTGTAAGTTGTGTCCTTCACCTGGAATATAAGTATCTACTTCTCTTCCATTTGAAAGTCTAACACGGGCATATTTACGTAATGCTGAGTTTGGCTTCTTAGGTGTTTTGGTTCCAACACGAGTACAAACACCACGTTTTTGAGGACTGTTTGTTTCAGTTTGTTTTCTCTCGATTGTATTAAATCCAATATTTAAAACTGGGCTTTTACTCTTTCTTGTTTTTTTGCTTCTTCCTTTTTTTACAAGTTGATTAATTGTCGCCATAATATCTCCTTTCCATATACACACATCCTGGTGTATCCATTTGCTCTTTAAATAAGGTTTTACCTAAGCAAAACCAAGATTTAAAAATCAAGGATATGATATCATTAAATTCTATGAACGTCAAGAGTGTTTCATTCATTTTTTATGATTCATATCCTTTTGTTTGATAATTTTGACATTTTATATAAGATTTATAATTATCTTTTTTTTGAATAACATATCCATCGCATTGTTTTTGGTAATCTTCGGTCAATTCTATGACCTCGTATTCAATTAATTCTTCTAAGCTAGCTTCTGTTAAATTATTATTTTTTAAGTACGTTGTTGCCTGTTCTACAATACTTTTTTCAAATGCTTTATATTTTTTTGTTTCATTTTTATATACAAATCCAAGAATTGTTACTCCAATAACTAATAAAAGCATTATGCTTCCCCAGATTATACTTACTCTACGCATTCTTTTTAAATCTGGACTCATTTTAATATCCTTCTGTTTCATAGTTTTCACAACTTATGTAAGGTGTAAAAGTATTATCTGCCACGATCACATAACCAGAACAAACATCATCTTTTACGGTAAGTTTAGATTCTTTTAAATAGCCTTCACTTATTAAATCCTCAGAAATAATTAAAGAAATATCTTCTTCTTTTTGCCGATTGTAATAAATACGGGCAGCACTTGCTAGATTTTTTTCAACTTGTTCATAAGATGTAGAAGTGTTTTTTTCTGAATCTGATATATTTGGAGAAATAGATTGATACAAACGATTGATCATCACTGCGGCTAAAATAACACAAAAAAAGATGATCGCACAGATAAATAGCATCTCTCTTAGTCCCCATCCATTTTTGTTTTTAATCATTAAAGTCCTAATTCCTTTTCTGCGTCGTTTTTAATAAATGCTGGGCCAAATCCTGTTTTAGATTCTCCACTTTTTTCATATGTATAATATTTATATCCAAAACTTGTACAACTATAGTATGTAGCTCCTGCTTCCACTTTTGTACCATCACTCACAACATTTTGTTCACTTAAACAAATAAGTGGCTTTTGTCCATTTTGAGCTTGGAAATAATCATAAACAAATAGGCCTACCCACGCAACAACGACAATTAAGACAATTAATTTAATGACTGTAAAAATTACCTTTTTCATAAAATCCTCTTTTCTACCTTTATTATAACGAATTTTTTTTATTTAGACAATAGTCTACAAAAAAATACTTTTTATTTTAATTTTTCGGTTAAAATTTCTTTTACTTTTACAGGATTAGCTTGACCACGTGTCTTTTTCATAACTTGACCGACGAAATAATCAAACATATTTGTTTTTCCATTATGATACATTGTGATTTGATCTGGATTTTCTTCTAATACTTCGTTGACAACTTTTTGTAAAGTTTCTTCATCGGAAATTTGAATCATATTTTGAGCTTTCATAATATCAACTGGTTCTTGTTGTTTTTCTAAAGTTAAATTAAATAATTCTTTACCTTGTTTACTTGATAATGATCCGTCTTTTATTTTTTCGGTGATTGTTTTTAAACGAATTGGTGTCATGTAACAATTTTGAATTTCTATATCATTTTTAGATAAATATCCTAAAATTGGTCCCGTAATCCAGTTCGCAGCTGTTTTTGCTTCTATTTCATTTTTTAAACATTCTTCAAAATAATTGGCAATCGCTTTTTCTTTAATTAATATGGTTGCATCATAAGAAGATAGACCATACTCGGTTATATATTTTGCTTTTCGTTCATAAGGAAGTTCTGGAATTGAAGCTTTTATTTCTTCTAACCAAGATGAAGAGATTTTATATTTGGGAATGTTTGGTTCAACAAAATATTTATAGTCAATGGCATCTACTTTACTACGCATCCGAATTGTTGTTCCTGTTTCTTCATCATATCTTCTGGTTTCTTGCTCTACTTCATCATATCTTCCCGCTTGTTTTAATTCAGTTTGTCTTTGTACTTCATAATTTATAGCATCTCTTACTGATCCAAACGAATTGACATTTTTAATTTCTACTTTTGTTCCAAGTTCTTCATTTTCTGAAATGGAAATGTTTACATCACACCGAATTTGACCTTTTTTAGAATCAGCTTCACTGATATCACAATATTGATATATTGCTCTCATGTATTCCAAAAAAGCAATGGCATCGTCTACTGAATGTAAACAAGGTTTTGTTACTAATTCTAATAAAGGAACTCCACTACGGTTGTAATCAATTGTCGATGTGTCATATAAATGGTTCATACTTGCAGAATCTTCTTCTAGATGGATGTTATCAATTTCCACGCGAAAAGTTGTTCCGTCTTCTCTTTCAATGTCAATATATCCTTCCATTCCTACAGGAGCAGGTGGAGTATTTTGAGTGATTTGATATCCTTTTGGTAAATCGGGATAATAATAGTTTTTTCTTTCAAAATACATATATTCTGGTTGTTTACAATGTAAGATTTCACTCATCATTAAAGATAGACGAACACATTCTTTATTCACTACTGGAAGCACTCCTGGAAAAGCCATGTCAATAGGTCTTACCTGTGAATTGGGAATTTCAGAATAGCCATTTTTAGCACTTGAAAAAACTTTTGTATTCGTTTGAGAAATTTCACAATGCATTTCTAAGCCAATTGTTACATTATATTTCATTTTGCCACCTCACAAGCTATTTGTCCCTGGTAATTCATTTTACCTTCTAAAGCATAAGCGATATTTAAAACATTTTGATCATCATAACAATTTCCTGTGATATTTACACCTACTGGCAAATTGCTTACAAACCCATTTGGAATAGTTATACTTGGAAATCCACCAAAATTTCCTATTTGTAAATGTTCTTCTAATACAGTTGTATCTTCTTTTAACATATCGTTTGATCCATTAAGTAACTTAGCAGGTCCACTTCCAACTGGCATGATGAGACCATCATATTTTTTAAATAAATTTTTCATTTCATTTACGATTAATCGACGAACTCTTTGAGCATTTTTAAAATATTTTTCTTGATTTTCTTTTTGTAAAACGTATGAACCTATAATGAAACGTCTTTTAATTAAAGGCGAGAATCCTTTTGTTCGATAATCTTTCATCATTTCTTTATAGTTATTTCCTTCCCCACGAGGTCCAAAAATGAACCCAGTTAAATTGGACATATTGCTTGTTGCTTCAGCACAAGAAATTACAACATATACAGAAGGTAAAGCATTTAAAAGTTTTTGATCTATAGAAACAGCTTCAACACTCATTCCTAATTCTTCACATTTTTTAAGTGTTTCTTGAAAATTCTTTAAATGTTCTTTTAATTCATCGTTTGCATTCGGATAATTTTCTAAATCACATACTTCTTTGATATAAAATAATTTTTTCCCTTTTACAGAATCACTTAAGTTTTCATATAAATGCATATTTGTAGAATCCCAAGTTGTCATATCCTTTGGATCTATTCCTTTCATGGCATCTGTTACAATTGCAGCATCTTTTACACTTCTAGTTAGAACACCACAGTGATCTAGTGATGAAGCAAATGGAAATAATCCGTATCTTGAAATCATTCCGTAAGTAGGTTTATATCCGACAATTCCACAATAAGCAGCAGGTTTTCTTATAGAATCTCCTGTATCGCTTCCTAGGGCATAAGGATAGACACCAGCCGCGACGGAAGCTGCGGATCCTGATGATGAACCAGCACACATTCTCTTATAATCCCATGGATTATGGACTACACCAGTATGAGCAGTTGTTCCTGTTCCTCCCATACCGAACTCGTCTAAAACAGTTTTGGTTACTGCTACTGCTCCATTTTTCTTTAGATTTTCAATCGCGGTTGCATCAAAAAAAGGAACATAATCTTTTAAGGTATTACTTGATCCAGTTGTTAAAATATCTTTTGTTGAATAATTATCTTTTACTCCGTAAGGAATTCCTGAAAGAAGTGAATCAGTTACTTCTACTTCTTGAGCCTCATCCATAATTGTTACAAACGCATTTGTTTTTTCTTGTATTTCATGAGCTTTTTCTAAAGATTCTTTAATTAATTCTTTACTAGTTACCTTGCCACTTTTTAAAGCTTCATGAATTTCTACAATTCCTTTATTCATGTATTCCATATTAATCCACCACCTTTGGAACAATTACTTCACGGTCTGTTTTATTATCACAATTTCTTAATAATTCTTCAATTGGAACAGATTCTTCTACCACATCTTCTCTTAATTCATAAACAAAATCATCTAATGCATGAGTCATCGGTTCAATTTGTTCAATATTTGGAATTTCATTTATTTTATTAATATTTTGATCAATAATTTCAAATTCTTCAAAAACCATTTTCTTTTCATCTTCATTAAGACCAATCATTAATAAATCGGCTAATTTTTCTACTTTTTCTTCTGTAAATTCTTTATTCATCTCTTTGTCCTTTCTCATTAAAATTTTGCTTTTAATCCATTTCTATTATATTCGTTCTTATTTTGTATTTCAAGAATTTTAATTTTTTCGCATAAAAAAAATGACCTTATGGCCATTTCTTTATTAAACTAATTCTACTTCAGCACCGGCTTCTTCAAGTTGTGTTTTAATTTGGTTAGCTTCATCTGTAGGAATGTTTTCTTTAACATTTCCACCATTGTCAGCTAAAGCTTTTGCTTCAACTAAGCCTAATCCTGTAATTTCTTTTAATAATTTAATTACATTGATTTTGCTTCCGCCAGCATTTTTAAGAACTACAGTCTTTGTAGAACTTTCTTCTGTAGCAGCTCCAGCAGCAGGTGCAGCAGCAACTGCAACAGCACTAGGATCTACTCCAAATTCTTCTTTCATTGCATCAACTAATTCTTTTACTTCAAGAATAGTCATTTCTTTTAAAGATTCAATAAATTCTTCTTTTGTAATTTTTGCCATTTTTCTTCTTCCTTTCTAATTTTCTTCTTTACCTTCTGCATATAAATTTAAAGCAATAGATAAATTGCGAACATGCTCCATCATACCAGCAGCAAGCATTGTAAGTAAGCCTTCGCGTGATGGGATTGATGCATATTCTTTAATTGTAGCTAAATCTGCTACTGAACCACTGATGATACCAACACGAATTTCTAGTTTTTCATGATCTTTAGCAAAATCTGCTAAAACTTTAATAGGTTCTAAAAGATTTTTACCAAAAAGAATCGCATTTGGGCCTTCTAAAAAGCCTTCGAAATTGATGTTTAATTCATCTAGGGCTCTTTTTAAAAGAGTATTTTTGTAAACTTTAACAGTTGCATCTGCTTCTCTTAATTTTACTCTTAGCTCACTTAAGTCAGCTACAGTTAAGCCTTGATATTGGAAAAGAATTACAGATTCACTGTCTTTAATATTGTTCACAATATTGTTTACAATTTCTTTTTTGGCATCAAGAATTTTTGTACTAGCCATTTTTCTTCCTCCTTTACTTATTTATCTAAAAAAGCTTATCCGATTTGGACAAGCTTAAAATGAACGTTTTTTAAGTGTCCCTCGGCAAGATAATTAAGGCAATGCCCCTTGCTGTCTTCGGTTTTGCTTTTCTAGCGTTTATTATAATTCAATTTAAATTAAATGTCAAAAGAATTTTGATCTACTTTAATTCCAGGACCCATAGTTGTTGAAACACTAATAGATGTAACGAATTTTCCTTTTACAGATGCTGGTTTCATTCTAGCAATAGT
Source organism: uncultured Bacilli bacterium (assembly GCA_944351315.1). Taxonomy (GTDB): domain Bacteria; phylum Bacillota_I; class Bacilli_A; order RF39; family UBA660; genus Ventrenecus. Next base: position 7,617 of record CALVPL010000059.1, read on the forward strand.
TTTTACAGCATATTCTAAGTTTTCTTCTAACTTTTTAGCATCAAAAGAAACTTTTCCTAGAATTCCATGAATGTTTCCATAAGAATCTGTTCTAAATTCAATCATACCTTTGTTAATGTCTTCAATAGCTTTTGCTGGATCTGGTGTAACGGTATTGGTTTTAGGATTTGGCATTAAACCTTTTGGTCCTAATAATTTACCGATTTTACCAAGTTCTGGCATCATATCTGGTGTTGCAACGATGACATCAAAATCAAACCAATTTTCTTTTTGAATTTTTTCAATCATGTCTTTATCACCAACATAGTCAGCACCAGCTTCTTTCGCTTTGTCAGCTGCTGCTCCTTTAGCTATAACTAAAATACGTTTTGTTTTTCCAGTACCATTTGGAAGTACTAAAGAACCACGTAATTGTTGATCAGCTTTTTTAGGGTCAACATTTAATTTGATTGCAAAATCAACTGTGCCATCAAAATTGGTAATAGATGTTTCTTTGGCAAGTTTGATTGCTTCTTCAACGCTGTAAAGTTTAGTTTTATCAACTAATTTAGCAGCTTCCACATATTTACGACCAAATTTTTTCATTATTTCCCTCCTAACTGTGGTTTATTAGCGGACTTTTTTCTTTATTAATTTTCTTCAGTTTCTTCTTCGTCTTTACCTTTGCCAATTACTTCGACTTCAGCAGATGTTTCTTCTTTAATTTCTGCTTCCATTTCAGCTAATTCTTCTTCACGTTTTTCTCTTTCAGCTTCTTCTTTGGCAGCTTCTTTAGCTTGTTCAGCTAATTCTGCATCATTAACTCCTTTAATTGCAATACCCATATTTCTTGCTGTACCTTCTACAATGTTCATTGCTTCTTCAACAGTATATGCATTTAAGTCAGGTAATTTTGTTTCAGCAATTTTTCTAAGATCTTCTTTTGTAATGGTAGCAACGACTTCATTTGCACCTTTTTTGCTTCCTTTTTCAATTTTAGCAACCTTTTTAAGCAAGAAAGCAGCTGGCGGAGTTTTTAAGACAAAATCGAAGCTTCGATCATCATAAATAGAAATCTCGCATGGAACAACATCTCCCATTTTGTCTCTAGTTGCCTCATTAAATTTTTGACAAAAATCTTGAATGTTAATACCAGCAGGTCCTAATACAGTACCAACTGGTGGTGCAGGATTTGCTTTTCCAGCAGGAATTTGTAATTTTACTTTTTTAACGACTTCTTTTGCCACGAAAACCCACTCCTTTCTTTGGAATTTTTTAAGTTTCTACGTGTAAGTGGTCTTGGGCAAGTCCGCATGACTCCCTCCCACTTCAATGCACTTATATCAAAATATATAAATGCAATATGATACTAACATAAAATTTCGTAATTGACAAGCTATTTTTACATTTACCCATAAGAAAAAGACATATTGCTATGCCTTATTTACTTGATATGGTTCTACTTCTACTGAAGTTTCTTGACCAAATAAATCGATTAGTACTACAATTCGGTTGTTTTCTAAATCAATGTTGTTAACTGTACCTTCCATTCCTTTAAATGGACCATCAACAATAGATACTTTATCTCCTACTGCCATTTCAGATTCAATATCCATTCTACTCATTCCCATTGTAACTAGAATACGATCAATTTCTTGAGGAAGTAATGGTGTTGGTTTTGCTCCTTTACCACTTG
>CALVPL010000060.1 GCA_944351315.1 uncultured Bacilli bacterium
CTAAACGATTTCCGCCAAGAGGAATGTAGAGATAATCTCTAAACCATGTAGATAAAGAAATATGCCAACGACGCCAAAAATCCGTTATGCTTTTTGCTGTTAGTGGATAATTGAAGTTTTCTAAGAAGTGAAAACCAAATACAAGACCTAGGCCAATTGCCATATCACTATATCCGGAAAAGTCGTAGTAAATTTGAAATGTATAAGCTAGAGCTTTTAACCAGAAACTTAAAGTAGTTGGTGTACTTAATCCGTCTAGACTCGTTGCAAATGCTCCTAGAAGATTGGCAATTAAAACTTTTTTTCCTAAACCAATGATGAATCTTTTTAAGCCTGAAGCGACCAGAGAAGTACTAGTTGTTCTATTTTCCATTTCTTCTGCTACGGTTTCATAACGAACGATTGGTCCAGCTATCAATTGAGGAAATAAAGTTAAGTACGTTGCAAAATCAAATACATTTTTTGCCGGTTTTATTTCTCCTTTATAAATATCTATTACATAACTTGTTGCTTGAAATGTAAAGAAACTGATTCCGATTGGCATGATTATTTGTAATAGAGGTAGATCTGTATTTAATAAATTGTTTATGTTGGTAATAAAGAAATTGAAATATTTGAAATAAAATAATAAACCAAAGTTGATAACTAAGTCAGCTATTAACAAAATCTTTTTCTTTTTGGGATATTTTAAAATGAATTTTCCAGCATAGTAATTTAAAATACAAGAAAAAATTAGAACAATAATATATTTGGATTCCCCATAAAAATAAAAGAATAAACTAAAAATCAGTAATACTTTATTGCGATATTTCGCCGGTATTAAAAAGTAGCATAGTATGCATAATGGTAAAAAATAATAAAGAAATGAGATGCTTGAAAATACCATAAAAATCCTCCTTTAAAAAAAAGCCTTAATAGGCTTATGATAATTTGTCAAAATTTTCTTCTATTTTTGGTGCTAATTCATTGGCCATGATGACAAGAATTAAATTTCCTTTATTTTTGACAACAACATTTTCTGCTGTAACACAAATCCATTTATTTGGATTGATGTTTTCTTCGATAGTCTTTTTTAGAGCTTCAATATCTTGACCGTCTTTAGCACGAACTAAAACAATAGAATGAGCGATTGAACCAACCATTGATTCTGATGCTAAAGCACTTTCAAATTCGATATCACTTGTTCCTAAGTAGTTTTCTACGTTTTCGCTTGTGATTTCAATATTTGATAAAGCCATTGGTAGTTCTTCTTCACTTATTCCTTCATATAGTTTTGTCATGATATCTTCTAGAGAACCTTCAATGTTTTGTTCTTGTGTTGTACATCCTGTTAGAAATAAGGTTCCAAGAATGATTAGCCCTAAACCAATCTTTTTTAAATGTGTCATTATTTTACCTCCGGGCATAAGTGTATCATGCTGCTATAGTTTTGTCTATTTAAATTTTTTGAAAATGTAAAAAGACAAAAAACTATTTACTTTATGATTGAAGAATGTTAAAATAACTCACGAGTAAGCAATTACTCCTTGCTTTTTGTGTAATCAAAAAGCCATTAGACCATAAGGAGGTGTAGAAAATGAACAAATACGAAATCATGTTTATTGTAAAGGCTACTATGGAAAGTGCTGATGTAAAAAAATGTGCTGAAAGTTTTAAGTCTCTAATTAGTGATTTAAAAGGAAAAGTAGTTGAATACAAAGAACTAGGCGAGAAAAAACTTGCTTATCCTATTAAAAAAGAATTAAATGGATATTATTATGTAATGCAAGTTGAAGCTAACAAAGAAATTATTCAAGAATTTGATCGTAAAATTCGTTTAGATGAAAATGTTTTAAGACATTTAATCATTCGTCAAGAAGAGGAGTAAAAAATGAATAAAGTTATATTGATTGGTAGATTAGCTAGAGATCCTGAAATGCGTACAACTGGAAGTGGTATTGCAGTAACGCGTTTTACAGTTGCTGTTTCTCGTCCTTTTAATCCTCAAGGAGGACAACCTCAAACTGATTTTATTGGATGTGTTGCTTGGCGTAGACAAGCAGAGAATATTGCTAAATATTGTGCAAAGGGTTCACAAGTTGCAGTAGAAGGAAGAATTCAAACGGGTAGTTATGACGGGGCCGATGGTCAAAAACATTATACGACAGATATTGTTGCAGACAATGTTACTTTCTTAGGTTCTAGAAATACTTCTATTGGTGATTCTTCTAATTATGATACTGCCGGTTTTACTCAACCAATGCCTAGTTATGAGGAAAGTCAAAGTATGCCAACTACAGATGTAAGTGAGGATCCATTTAAAGATTTTGGTGAAGAAATTGCTTTATCTGATGATGATCTACCATTCTAGGAAAGGAGATTTTTAGATATGGCTGAATTTAGAAGAAAAAAGAAGAAAATATGTCAAATGTGTGCTGGAAAAAGTGTTGATTATAAAGATGTTATGATTATCAATAAATACATTAGTGAAAAAGGTAAAATTTTACCTAGACGTATGACTGGTGCTTGTGCAAAACATCAAAGACATATTGCTGAACAAATCAAATATGCAAGATTTATGGCTTTAATTCCATATGTTAAATAGGATACTTGTTAAAAAGTATCTTTTTTTGTTATACTTTAAGTATGATCATTGTTTTTTGATGGAAATTTATATATAATAAAAACGTTTATAAGGAGGTCTTGGTGAATGAAGGTTATTTTATTAAAAGATGTTAAAGGTCAAGGAAAAAAAGATGATATTATTAATGTTAGTGATGGCTATGCGACAAATTATTTAATTAAAAATGGTTTGGCGGTTTTAGAAACTAAAAAAAGTAAAGAAGTTTTAGATCGATCTTTATTAGAAAGACATTTACAAGAAGAGGACCGGGTTAAAGAATTTCAAATGATGCAAAAAGAATTAGAAAAAAAACAGATTGTTTTTCATGTGAAAACTGGTAAAGAAGATCGTGTTTTTGGAGTTGTATCTACGAAACAAATTAGTGATGAATTGAAAAAAATGGGATTTTCGATTGATAAAAAAAATATAAAAGTGGATCATCCTCTTGATTCATTAGGAACTCATGAAGTTCTTATTGAGCTTCATAAAAGAGTGGTTTTTCCAATTAAAATTGTATTGAAAAAGTAGGTGATGGTATGGCATCAAGAGTAATGCCTCAAAATTTAGAAGCAGAAATGAGTGTTTTAGGTGTAACTTTTTTAAATCCATATGCTATGGAAAAAATTATGGAAAATTTAACAGAAGATATGTTTTTTAGCGATGCACATAAAAAGATTTTTTCTGCTTTAGTTTCCTTATATAAAAATAATACACCTATTGATATTACAACTGTAAAAAATGAACTTGATAAACAAAAAAATTTGAATGCGATTGGCGGGATTGAATATTTAAGTGAAATTATTGATTCAGTTGCAACTAGTGCGAATTTAGATTATTACATGGATATTGTGAAAGATAAAGCAACCCGTAGAAGACTTATAGATACTGCAACTAATATTGTAACGGATGCATATGATGAAGAAGAGAATTTAACAAATTTATTGGATTCTTCTGAGCAAAAGCTTTTGAATGTTATAAGAACTCGGAAAACAAGTGAATTTAAACCAATTACTGAAGCTTTACGAGAGGCTCATGAAAATTTGGAACGTATGAGTAAAAATAAAAGCGCAGTTACAGGTTTGACAACCGGGTTTAAAGATTTGGATAAGGCAACCGCTGGACTTCATGAAGGAGAACTTATTATTTTGGCTGCTCGTCCTGGTATGGGAAAAACAGCTTTTGCACTCAATATTGCTACCAATGCAGCGATGAGTACAGATAAGGCTGTGGCTATTTTCAATTTGGAAATGAGTGCTGAGCAACTTGTAAATCGAATGATTAGTGCAGTCGGACAAATTGAAGGTGAAAAGTTAAAAACTGGAATGTTGAATGATAATGATTGGAAACGATACACGGAAGCGATGAGTGAACTTGCCGATACCAATATTTATATTGAAGACGATGCTTCTGTAACAGCACCTGAAATAAAAGCTAAATGTCGAAGACTTGCTTCTAGTCCAAAGGGGTTAGCACTTGTTGTAATCGATTATTTGCAGTTAGTTACAACTGGTGGTAGAGTAGAGTCTAGACAAGTTGAGGTTTCAGAAATTTCTCGTGCCTTTAAAACGATGGCTATGGAATTAAAAGTGCCAGTTATTGCACTTGCTCAGTTATCACGTAATGCCGAAAGAAGAGAATCTAATCAACCAAGACTTGCCGATCTTCGTGAATCTGGTTCTATTGAACAAGATGCCGATTTGGTTTTATTTTTGAATCGTCAAGATTATTTTGAAAATAAAACAGCTGAAAATAAGAGCAATATTGTTCCAGTTGATGTGATTATTGCAAAACATCGACGTGGTAGTACAGGCTTATTTCAAATTTTGTTTGAATTAAATAAAAGTTGTTTTAAGGCATATACACCAATGGAGGAAATATAATTTAGGGAGGTTTGAAATGACAAATAATGATTTGGGGGGTAAAATGAAGAAAGATACTTGTTTTTCCGAAGAAAAAAGATTTACAGAAAAAGATTTTGTAAAACTTCTTTTTTGGTTGCTTATTCAAAATGGTATATCTCAAGTTAGTGAGTCCGATTTGAAAAAGAAACTGTATTATTATTTTGTGAATCCTGAATTTAAAGAAATTTTTCAAGATATTCATAAAAATCCTTTAAAAGATGAGGTTGATATTTTGGAAGGATTACATCAAGAAAAGTATTTTAGAGGAAATGGTGTTTGGAGTTCTAAATGCAAAGATATATTGTATCTTATGTATCCTATGAATATGGATTTAACTGTTTATGATAAAAAATTAAGTGAAAATGGTTTATTTTTAATGCAACGACTTGCTTATGAATTTGCTTTAAGATACAATATCGAATCTCGAAGCGATACTGCACTTCATATTTATGGTACGAATCCTAATCAGTGCTATTCGTTATTTTCTGGCACATGTATGGGAAGTGAAACTAGTTTAGAACTTTTAAGTGATGGAGTTGTGCAGTATAAAAATTTTTTAAATAAAGATTTAACTTTAGAAAAAACAAAATTACAAGATGCTTTAATGGCTGACGTGTTTTTGGAAAATGCTAGTTTTGCCATTTTAAGAGAAATTTATGATGGAGTTATTCAATCTGCAAATGTTTATACAAATATTTTATCGGAACAAGAATTGAGAAAAATACGAAGATTTGCAAATACAGTATATGAATCTAATGAACATTTAGCTTTAAAAGGAGAACCTTTTGTTCGTAAGCTAGAATTAAAATAATGGGAAGTTCATTTTACGAACTTTCTTTTTTATGATATAATGGGAAGGTATTTAAAAGGAGTGCTTATGAAAATTCAAGATAAAATTCTTTTAAGTGTCGTTACTGTATGTATGATCATCCTTTTTGTTTGTGTAGGTTTTTCTAAACAAAATTCTACACCTAAAAATGTTTATCAAGTTTATTTAGATGGAGAAAAACTTGGATTGATTGCTGACAAAGAGGAACTTTTAAATTTGATCGATGAAGAACAACAAGATATTAAAGATACTTATCATGTTGATCAAGTTTATCCACCTAATGGATTTAATATTTTAGAATATGTTACTTATGATGAAAATATTTCATCTGCAAATGATATATACGATAAAATAAAAGAGAAAAGTGATTTTACAATCGAAGGATATTTAGTTACTATTACTTCTCCAGCGACTGAAAATGAAGAAGAAAAAGTTACTCAAATTTCGGTTTTAGATGATGACATTTATTATGAAGCGGAACATAAATTTATTACTACTTTTGTAGATGAAGAAGATTACAATGCTTATATCACGAATTCTCAAGAAGAAATAACCGATGTTGGTTCTATTATTAAACATATGGAATTTGAAGAAACGGTTACTATTAAACAAGCTTATATATCTGTTAATGATAAAATTTTTACGGATGCTGATGATTTAACTCAATATTTGTTATATGGTACAACTGAACCTATTCAAAGTTATATTGTGCAAAAAGGTGATACTTTAGCTTCTATTGCTGAGGCAAGTAAATTAAATGTTCGAGAGTTATTAATTGCTAATCCAAAATATCGTGGTGAAAATGCTGTTTTAGCGATCGGTGATAGTTTATCAAATGGAGTTATTAATCCTATTTTGACTTTATATCAAGAGGTTCGTGTTACTGAAGATGTAGAGCAGGCTTTTACTAAAACAACTGTAGTTGATGATTCTATGAAAAGAGGATCTAGTAAGGTTACTCAAGCCGGTGTAACAGGATTAGAAAGAATTACCCAAGAGGTTCGTATAATTAATGGTGAACGTGCACAAGATGCAACGGTTATTAGCAGTGTTACTATAAGAGAATCTGTTGATGAAATCACGGCAGTTGGTCCTTCTTATAGTGGCTGGGTTAGTCCTTCTCATGGCGATTATATTGAAACAGGAATGTCTTGGTCTTGGCCGACTCTTACTCCATATATTATTACAACCGATTATGAGTGGCGATGGGGAGAATTTCACAATGCTCTAGATATTTCTGGACCTGGTTTTAATTCACCAATTTATGCAGCTCAAGATGGTACTGTCGTTGAAACAAATACTTCTTGTGCAAACTATGGATGGTATGGCAGTATGTGTGGAATGAGCTATGGTAATTATATTATCGTTCAACATTCTAATAATTTGTATACAATGTATGCCCATTTAACTACTCGTTTGGAAGTTTCACCTGGTGATCGAGTTACAAAAGGTCAGCTTGTTGGTCATATGGGTAGTAGCGGTTCTTCAACCGGACCACATTTACATTTCGGATTGTCGCAGGGTTCACCAATGCAAGGTGGAAAATGGTATAATCCTTGGAGTCTATATCGATGAGAGCAATTGTTTTGGCCAGTGGAAGTGAGGGAAATAGCACCTTCTTTTCTTCTGGAAATGTTCGAATTTTAATTGATATAGGGAAGAATGCTAAATATATTAAAGAAAAGATTTTGGAAATTGGTGAAAATCCAGAATCCATTCAAGCTATTTTGATTAGTCATACTCACGATGATCATGTCAGTGCTTTAAAAGTATTTTTGAAAAAATTTCATCCTCAAGTTTTTGTTACGGAAAAAATGTTTTATGATTTAGATTTTTTAAAAGATTATGAAAATGTAGTAATCTATGATGAGGATTTTTATATCGGAAATATTTCCGTGAAAACAATTCGAACAAGTCATGATGTAACTGATTCTAGAAACTTTATTTTATCGGATGGAGAAAGTTCTTTAGTTTATTTGACAGATACGGGTTATTTAAACCGAAAATATTTTTCGGTTTTAAAAGATAAAACTTATTATTTATTCGAAAGCAATCATGATATTGAAATGCTGATGGATGGACCTTATCCCAAATGGCTTAAGCAACGTGTCTTGGGAACATTAGGTCATTTATCCAATAAAGATAGCAGCTTTTATTTGACAAAATTAGTTGGTGAAAATACTAAAAAAATTGTTTTGATGCATTTATCTAAACATAATAATACTGAAAAAAAGGCTTTAGAAACTTTTTTTCAAACTTTTAAAGAATATGAATTGAATTTTTCAGATGTTGTGTGTGCTAAACAAAATGAAATAACGAAGGTGTGCGATGATAAAGATTTTGTGTGTCGGTAAAATAAAAGAAAATTATTTAAAAGAAATGATTGAAGATTATGAAAAAAGAATTTCTAAATATCATAAAATAGAAATTATTGAAGTTAAAGATGAAGATCATTTAGAAAAAGAACGTGATCATTTACTGCCTTTTATTTCTCCTCGGGATTATGTTATTACTTTAGAAATTTTAGGAAAAACAATGACTAGTGAAGAGTTGGCCGAAAAAATCGATGAACTTTTTTTGACACATTCAACTATAACATTTGTTATTGGAAGTTCTTTAGGATTGCATGAAGATATTAAAAAACGAGCAAATTTAGCTTTATCTTTTTCTAAATTTACTTTTCCACATGGTTTATTTCGAGGGATTTTATTAGAACAGATTTATCGTAGTTTTAAAATTTTAAATAATGAAAGTTATCATAAATAAAAGATGAGTTTATACTTCGTCTTTTTTCTTTTTCTAATAAATTAAAATTTTTGAAAAAAGTTTTACAAAATAATACTTCTTTAAGTATCTGTATGGTATTATATATTTATATTAAATTATTAAGTTAGAAATAAAAAAAGAATTTCTTGATGTTTTTGTTGAAACTTTAAAATGATTTAGAAAAGTGAGTGATGAATGTGATTGGAAATGATTGGGATGAAAAATTAAAAATTGTTTGGGAAAGTCCGGGATTTCATAAATTTATGAATGTTGTCGATCATGAGTATGCAACTAAAACTATTTTTCCACCTCATGATCATATTTTTGAAGCTTTAAAACTTACTCCATATAATAATGTAAAAGTTGTTATTATGGGTCAAGATCCGTATCATGGTGAAGGGGAAGCTCATGGACTTTCCTTTTCGGTTCAAAAAGGTGTAAAGGTTCCGCCATCTTTACAAAATATTTATAAAGAACTTTACGATGATTTAGGAATTCCTCCTAGAAATGATGGGGATTTGACCGGCTGGGCTAAAGAGGGAGTTTTGCTTTTAAATGCCGTTTTAACTGTTGTTAAAGATACACCTGCTTCTCATCGTAAACTTGGTTGGGAATTATTTACAGATTACATTATTAAGTTAGTAAATCAAAAAGAGACACCAGTTGTTTTTATTTTGTGGGGCAATTTTGCTAAAGAAAAAGCTAAGTATATTACGAATCCAATTCATCATATTATTACTTCACCACATCCAAGTCCTTTTTCAGCAAGATATGGTTTTTTTGGAAGTAAGCCTTTTTCTAAAACAAATGAATTTTTAAAAAATGCTGGTTTGAAAGAAATTGATTGGAGTCGAAAAGAATAAGATAATTTGTCAAGAATTGTCTTTTTTAAAATTCTAAGAACCTGCCTTATATTCTTTGTGTTATACTTGAGTTGGTGATGGGTGTTGAATTTTTATCGAGAAAAAACAGAAAAAGTTTTAAACTATTTTCAAACTTCGAAAACTGGTCTTACAAAAAGTGAAGCAAAAAGACGTTTAGAAAAATATGGCGAAAATATAATTGAAGGGAAAAAAAGAAGAAGTAAATTCCAAATTTTTTTAAGTCAATTCAAAAATTTTATGGTAATTTTACTATTAGTTGTGGGTATTTTATCTTTTTTCTATGCGCTTTTTGAAACACATGATTATTTAGATTCTATTGTTATTTTAGGAACTACTTTTGTCAATATTTTCATGGGGTATTTACAAGAAGATAAAGCTGAAGATGCCGTTGAAAAATTAAAACGTTATAGTATTACAAAAGTTCAAGTTTATCGTGATGGTCAAATTGAAGAAGTTTCATCAACTCATTTAGTTGTCGGGGATGTTATTGTTTTAGAAGCTGGAGATAATGTACCTGCTGATGCTAGGATTCTTGAAAGTTATTTTGCTAAAGCCGATGAATCTGTTTTAACTGGAGAAAGTAATTCTGTTTCAAAAAATGATGAAATTATTTCTAAAGATGTTTCTTTACATGAAAGAAGTAATATGGTTTATGCGGGAACTAATTTAGTGTCTGGGAAAGTTGTTGCGGTTGTTGTCGCGACTTCTATGAAAACTGAAATTGGTAAAATTGCTAAAGCGATTAATACGAGTGATGAGCCTGTAACTTCTTTACAAGTGAAAGTAAAAAAAGTAAGTACTTTTATTTCTATGGTGGCTATTTTTCTTGTTTTATTTGTTTTGATTTTTAGTCTTATTAAAGATTATGATGTTTTAACTGTTATTATTCTTTGTATTTCAATGATTGTCGCATCTGTTCCAGAGTGTTTACCTATTGCAATTACTTCTACTTTAATGATCGGAGTTAAAGCAATGGCGAAGAAGAAAACCGTTGTTCGTAATATGGCTGCTATTGAAACACTTGGGGCAACTGAAATTATTTGTACAGATAAAACGGGAACTCTTACCATGAATCAAATGGAAGTTGTTAAAGGATATATAAATGGTCAAATTTGTTTATTAGAAGATATTTCAATTCAAAAAAATGATGAAATCACTTCTATTTTAGCTCTTTGTAATACGGCTCTTAAAGATAAAAAGGGAAGGTATGTTGGAGATGCTGTAGATGTAGCTTTATTAAATTTTTTGGAAGATAAAAAGATTTCTATTGAAGGGGTAAAAAAACATTTTCAAAAAATTGTTGAAATTCCTTTTGATTCAGATCGTAAAATGATGAGTTTTGTTTATCAAAAAAATGATCAAAATAATTTATTTAGTAAAGGAAGTTTAGAAGCTATTTTAAGTCGTTGTAGTTCTCTTTTGGAAAATGGAAAAGTTAAAAAGATTACGAAGGAAGATAAAGAGAAAATTTTGAAAATTGAAGAAGATATGTCTTTAGAAGCATTAAAAGTTCTTGCTTTAGCATATAAAGAAAATCTTCCTACTTATCAAGATGAAGAAAAATATTTACAAGAAGAAAATGATCATTTGATTTTTGTAGGACTTTTAGCTATGAAAGATCCTGCTAGAAAAGATGTTAAAGAAGCTATTTTAAAATGTAAGAGTGCTAAGATAAGACCTATTATGATTACAGGAGATAGCTTAGATACAGCTTTAGCAATTGCTCGGGAAGTTGGTATTATAGAAGAAGGGGAAAAAGGTATTTTAGGTAGTGAACTAGATAAGATGACACCTAAAGAATTAAAAAAATGTGTGAATGAATACAATGTTTTTGCCAGAGTTTCTCCAGATCATAAATATTTGTTAGTCGATGCTTTAGAACGACAAGGAAAAGTTGTGGCGATGACTGGCGACGGGGTAAATGATGCACCAGCTTTAGAGCTTGCTAATGTCGGTATTGGAATGGGTGCGAGTGGAACAGATGTAACGAAGAGTGTTTCGGATATTTTACTACTTGATGATAGTTTTTCTACCATTGTTACCGCGGTTGATGAAGGCCGAAGAATCTATGATAATGTTATTTCTAATGTTTTATATAATTTATCTAGTAATTTTACAGAAATCGTTTTAATTATTTTGGGAATGTTTTTAAATAATCAAATTATTTTGGCTTTACATGTTTTGTATATTGATTTAGT
>CALVPL010000061.1 GCA_944351315.1 uncultured Bacilli bacterium
AAAGTATACTTCATAAAAAACCAAGAATCCCCATACAATGTAGTGGGGACTTTTTTATGAAAGAAATACTAAACATTTTATTAATAGGTATTGCCCTTAGTATGGACACATTTTCTTTATCTTTAGGGGTTGGAACATATAATTTAGAAAAAAAGAAATGTGTGCAACTCAGTTTATTAGTAGGAATCATGCATTTTATCATGCCATTACTTGGAAATATAGTAGGCGATCAAATCATGCGTTTTTTCTCTTTAAACAGCAATCTTTTTTTAGGGTGCATTTTACTTTTTATAGCCGTAAATCTTTTAATTGATATGGTAAAAAAAGAAGAAGATACAACAATCGATTTATCTTTATTTGGAATGTTTCTTTTTGCATTTGGAGTATCTATCGATGCTTTTTCAACTGGTCTTGCTCTGACAGCCATTACCAAAAACAAAATATTAGCCATGCTTTTATTTTCCTGCACCAGTTTTACTTTTACTTTAATTGGGCTAAATATAGGAAAATACTTTTCAAAAAAGTTAGGAAATAAAGCAAGTATTCTAGGATTTATCCTATTAGTGGTATTAGGAATCTTTCATATATGTAAATAACAGTCAAAAAACTTTTAAAAACAAAAAATATTTGATATAGTAAAATATGAATAAAAGGACTGATTTTATGCAAAAAATAGAAATTCAAGGTGGTAACAACTTAAGCGGAGAGATTTTTATTTCTGGAGCTAAAAACAGCGCGGTGGCACTTATACCCGCGGCAATTCTTTGCAATGAAGAAACAACAATCTATAATGTTCCAGAAATATCTGATCGCGATGATTTAATCAAAATCATTGAACTTTTAAATGGTAACGTTAAAGTAAATCAAGATATACTAACTATAGATTCTAAACAAATAAAAAATGTCTATATTCCCGAAGAACTTTCTTCCAAACTAAGAGCTTCATACTATTTTATGGGAGCTTTATTAGGAAGAAATAAGTATGTTGAAATTTCTTTACCTGGCGGATGCAAGATAGGAAATCGGAAAATTGATTTTCATTTAAAAGGATTTCAAGCTCTAGGGGCAGTAATAACGGAAGAAGAAAATAAATTAATTTTAAAAGCCGATAAACTTATTGGCAACAAAATTTACTTAGATTTTGCTAGTGTCGGAGCAACGATAAATATTATGCTTGCCGCTTGTAAAGCTGAAGGAACAACTATTATTCATAATGCAGCTAAAGAACCAGAAATAGCCAATGTCGCGACATTTTTAAATAATATGGGAGCAAAAATAAGTGGAGCAGGGACTAGTAAAATCACAATAGAAGGAGTAGAATATCTTCATAAAGCAATGATTGAAGTAATTCCAGATCGAATTGAAGCAGGAACCTATATTATAATTGGATCCTTACTTGGCCACAATTTGCGTATTAAAAATGTTATAAAAGAACATTTAACTTCTTTAATCGCCAAATTACAAGAAATAGGTGTGTCCATCGAAAGTGAGAAAAATGATTTAATCATTAACAAAAATGATAAATTAAAAGCTTTTAATATAGCTACTTTAATTTATCCGGGATTTCCAACAGATTTAGCCCAACCAATGACCGTATTAATGACTCAGTGTGATGGACTAAGTATTTTAGAAGAGACGATCTACTCAAATCGAATGGGACAAGTACCTTATTTAAATTCCATGGGAGCTGATATTACCGTCAGAAATCAAATGGCTTTTATAAAAGGAAAAACTCCATTAATTGGCAATGATGTTGTTGCAAGCGATTTAAGAGCTGGAGCCTCTCTTATAACTGCTGGATTAATTGCTAAAGGAAAAACAAAAATCAGCGAAATTGAACATATTTTAAGAGGATATGAACATATAGTTGAAAAATTATCAAACGTAGGAGCAAATATTAAAATAATAGAAGAAGTATGAGTATGAAAAAGAGAAATAGAATAACAGTTAAAAATTTAAGAAAAATTATCGATATTATTGAAGTAAAAAACATAAAAGAAGAAGAAGCATTTAACTATATGCGAATTATTAAAGAAAATATCGAATTAGAAAAAGCAAAAGTATTATATTTTCCAATTTATTTAAACAAAAAGGATGATCAAGGTGGCTGGTATATATCAGATCGAGATCTTCGTGTTTATATCAATAATATCATTGAAAAAAATCCAAATGCTACATTTGTAATTGAAAAGCCTATGCTGGAGCAAATATCTAATCCAAATGCCAAATTAATAATTGTCAACAATATCATGGAAAGCATTGATAAATTAAGCAATTATTATATAAAAAAGGTTCATCCAACTACAATTTTAGTAACAGGTAGTGTAGGCAAAACAAGTACAGTAGGATTAATTGAAAAAGTTTTAAAACCAAATGTTTTAAGAATTTATTCCAAAAGAATAACACCGATTATTTTAAAAGCCAAAATAATTAATTATCTAACCGAAGATATTGAATATTTAGTTTTAGAAGCGGGTTTATTCTATCGTCATCACGTGAAATTCTTCAGTGAATATTTAAAACCTCAAATAGGAGTAATTTTAAATGCTTTACCAGAACATATTGGAATTGATCATATTAATACAATAGAAGATATTGTTAAATATAAACTAGAAGTTTTTCGATATGCTAAATATGCTTTAATAAATCAATCTGATACTTCATTAAAAGAAGTAAAATTTTCTCAAAATAAAATTCTTTATCATGACTATTCAATAGATACCGAAATAAAAGAAGTTTGGGATATTTCTAAATTTAATTCAAAGATTCAATTATATGTAAATACAGAACTTTCAAAAATTGAGTATCAAGCAGCATTTGATATTGGCAAAATCTTAGGTATAAAAGAAGAAAAAATCCTAAATCAACTAAATCATGCTTCTCCAGTAGAAAATCGTACTCAAAAGAAAAAGATTTATAATCATCATATTATTTTTGATGGCGACGTATCTGGAATCGCTAGATTTAGTTTATTTACGAAACATAACTATAAAAACGCTGTATTAGTGATTCGTGCCTTAACAAAAAATGGTGAAGAACAAGAAAATTACTCAGAATTAGAACAATTTTTTCCTCGTTTTGAAAAAATCTATATTTTTGACGATGTACCTGAAAAAAATATTTTTACCTCTTCAAATATTGAAATCGTAAAAAATCACGAATTTATCAAAAAAATTCAAAAAGATACCATAATTTTTTATCATTATGGTAGTTACTATCGTAAATTTAATGAATTTACTCTAGAAAATTTAGAAAAGGTGATAGAATGAAAAAAATCTTATTAATTCATGGTTGGGATTATGAAAACTATTATGGAAGAATAGATCACAATGCTTGGTTAAATCGTAAAAAATTTCTTGAAGAATTAAAAAAATATTATGAAATTCGTTATCCAGATTTACCTGGTTTTGGATTGACCAAAGAGCCAAATGTCAAAGGGTATACATTAGAAGATTTTGCAAAATATATTCATGATTATATAGAAGAAACCAATTTTAATCCAGATTACATTTTAGGATATTCTTTCGGTGGAGCCGTCGCGGTTACTTATCATAAACTATTTAATCAACAAGTTTCATTAATTCTAATCTCTCCAGCTTTAATTAGAAATAAAGACAATTCAAAAGAATTTATGAAAACTCCAAAAATTTTAGATCCAATTCGAGAAAAAGTTCGTGATTTTTATTTGATTCATAAAATAAAAGTACCTGAGATGGTTTATGGCACACCTTTCTTGCGGAATAGTTATCAATCCATTGTTCGCGTTGAAATTATTGATGAATTAGAAAATATGGATAAAGATCAATTTATCATTATTTATGGATCCTTAGACAACATGGTCGATCCAAATAGAATGATGAATTCGGTAAGTAAAGAAGTTTTAGAAAGAATCAAAATAATTCAAAATGGAAGCCATGATATTGCAAATACGCATACAGAAGAATTGATTCAATTAATAAATGAGTTTACAAATGAACCACCAAAATTAACGAGAAAATAACATTTTCTCGCTTTTTTTACATACGATGTACTAGGTGCATATATGAAAAAAATAATTTTATTGACCATTACCATCGGAACTATATTAACTTTTTTCATTTATAAAAAACTTTATCATGAAGATATGAATATTGTAGCTTTAGGAGATGGCGTGGCTATAGGACAAACCGCTTATAATGTAAAAGGCTATAGTTATAACGATTATTTAAAAGATTATTATGAGGAAAATAGTATTTTAAAAGAATATATTACTGAATTTACAAGTGAAAAAGAAACAACAGAAACTCTATTATTAAAATTGCAAAACAATTATACCTTAGAAAGTACAAATACATCTATCACCCAAGCTATCGCCAAAGCCAAAATCTTAACTATTGCTTTAGGAATGGATGAATTACATCTAGAGACAGAAATCTCTTCAGATAAGATCACTAAATATTTAGAAAATATGGAAAAAATCTTAAAAATGATTCGGATTTATAATAAAAAATCTGTTTATTTCATCAGTTTATATCCTACTAAGAAAATACCAAAAGAAACCATTCAAAAAATTAATGAAGAATTAAAAAAGATATGTGAAAACTATTCTATTATATACATTGATATAACAAATATTAGTGAGGAAGAAAACTATTTCTTTACTCCAAATAGCTATTATTTTAATTATAAAGCCCATCAATATATAAGTGAAAAAATAATTGAAAATACTTAAAAATCGCTTGCCTCTTAAAAAAAGTATGATATAATACATAAGAAATGAATTTTCTATGCCTTGAATGAGGTATGGCGAAAGGAGAGTATTGTTATGAAAGCAAACATTCATCCAGAAATGAAAGAAGTAACTGTTACTTGTGCTTGTGGTGCAACCTTCAAAACAATGTCAACTAAAGATCATATTGAAGTTGAAGTATGCTCAGAATGTCATCCATTTTATACTGGAAAACAAGGAAAAGCAAGTCGTGCTGGTAATATTGAAAAATTTAATCGTAAATATAACATGAATAAAGAAGAAAAATAAGTCGTTTTTCTTTTTTTTATGCTTAAAACATTATATAATAAAACTATATTATACGAGGAGGAATTCAAATGAAATTATATATAGGAGCAGATCATCGTGGAAAAGAATTAGAAAATTATTTATTTCAATCTTTAAAAGAAGCTGGAATTGATATAGAAATGACCAAAATCCCAACATCTGATGAAGATGATTATCCGGATTTTGCTTTTGATATAGCCCAAAATGTAGCTAAGAATAAAGAAAATCTAGGAATAGTAATTTGTGGAAATGGAATAGGAATTTCTATCGCAGCCAATAAAGTAAAAGGAATACGTTGTGCAAGAGTTTTGACAGAAGAAGATGCCCATCATGCTAGAAATCATAATGGAGCAAACATGATCGCTTTTGGCGGAATCTCTCATGAAGAAGCTTTAAAGATTGTAAAAACCTTCTTAAATACCAAACCAGCTAGTGAAGAAAGACATTTAAGAAGAATTAAAAAAATAATAGATTATGAAAATGGAGCATATAATGGATTATAAAATCTATTTATATATATTTTTTTCCATGCTCTCTGCATTTGCTTTATCCGGAATTAACTTTGAAAAGATCATTCGGAAAAACCGTATGTGGGAAACAAGAGTACTTGTTTTAATTCTAAGTTTAATTCTTGGATATCTTTTAACTCAATTTGTTTCAGAATTTTTATAAGGAGATACTTATGAAAAACAAAATTCTTTTAGCCGTAGTATGCATACTCACGGCTATTTTATTTATTGTAATCTTTTCAGTGAAAGAAGTAACTTCCCCAATTCCTGTTTTAGAAGGAGAAACACCTATTATTATTCGGCTTCTAAATGAAAGTGATAATTCTATAACAGAAATCAATTTAGAAGATTATATAATAGGAGTTGTAGCCGCGGAAATGCCCGCAAGTTTTGAAATGGAAGCTTTAAAAGCCCAAGCCATTGCCGCCAGAACATTTGCAATGTATAAGAAAAATACCAGAAATTTAAATTATGATTTAATCATAGGAACAAAAGATCAAGCTTACAAAGATAATAAAACTTTATTAGCTCAATGGAATGTCAATTTTTTCTCTAATTATTTAAAGATTCGTGAAGCAGTAGAAACGACAAAAAATCAAGTCCTTACTTATAATAATGAAATTATTAATGCCTTTTATTTTTCAATGAGTAATGGTTATACAGAAAACTGTGAGTTGGTTTTTTCTCAAGACCTTCCTTATTTAAACAGCGTATCTTCAGAATGGGATAATGAAAGTTTAAACAATTATAGTTTCACAAAAACAATTTCTAAACAAGAATTTTGTTCTTCTTTAGAGATTTCCTGTGAAACCATTGAAATTAAAGACGTTACAAGAAGTGATTCCAATCGAGTTCTATCGATAACAATTAATGAAAAAACATTTAAAGGAACCGAAGTGCGTACAAAACTTGGATTAAGATCGACAGATTTTACGATAGATATCATAGATGATAACGTGAATATTACTACCAAAGGATATGGCCATGGTGTCGGGATGAGTCAGTATGGAGCAAATGGAATGGCAAAGGCCGGATATACTTATGAACAAATTTTAAAACACTATTATCAAAATACCGAAATCACAAAATTATAGGTATAAAATAAAAAGATCCTCCCAAAATATGTATGAGGAGGAACAAGAATGAAAAAAAGAAAATTAAAAGGATATGTTTTACCAACACTATATTTAGTAGTTTTGGCAATGATGGTGGTTGGAATAACTTTTCTAAGTAAAAGTCTCTTAGAAAATCAAGTAAGTGAGGATGAAAACTATAATTATAGTACAAGTGTATTTGAAGAAACAGACGACAAACCAGTGAACAATGAAGTAAACACAGAAGAAGCAAAAATCGTTCGTCCATACACAAGTGATCAAGTAAGTGTAGCTAAAGATTTTTACAATAGAGAAGAAAGTGCCGAAAATCAAGAAAATGCTTTAATATTCTATGAAAACACTTATATGCCTAATACAGGAATTCTTTATGAAAGTGATGAAGCATTTGATGTTGTCGCAATCATGGATGGAACAGTAAAAGAAATTAAAGAAGATGAAATACTTGGTCAAGTAATTACCATTGAAAACAATACAAAACTTACTTCAATTTATTATACTTTAGGAGAAATTAAAGTAAATAAAGGCGATAAAGTTACTCGTAGTCAAGTCATTGCTACTTCTGGAACAAGCAAACTTCAAACAAATAAACCACAAACTTTATTATTTGAAACCTATATTGATGGTGTTTTAACAAATCCTAATACTTTATTTGATAAAAACATTTCCGAATTAAACTAATCCCATCAGGGATTTTTTTAAAATGATTACCTTATACTTATATGAAAACACTATTCAATATAAAGACAAAAAACAAATAAAAGAAATAGAATTTCCAAAAGAAGCTATGCAATATGGAAAAATCAAAAACATTCCGATTTTTGAACTATCACTACATAAACTAATCGTAAAAGAAAGATGGATAACTTTATTTAAATCAAAAAAAGTGAATATTATAATCCCGGCACATTATACTGAAATGGATAAAGAAGTATTAATGACGATTTTAAATAATTTAGGAATAACTCATATTCAATATCAAAAAGAAACAAATTTATACAATTTTAAAAAAAATCAAATATATTTAAATATCCATAGACGTTACTTAATAATGTTAAAAAAAGAATATAAAAAGACGAATAGTTTTATTTATCCATTTTATATTTTTAATACATTAGAAAACACTTTAAAATATATATTAAATAAAGAAAAAAACTCAAAGATTTACTTATTAGGTAGTAACGATAATATTCCTAATATAGTAAATAAATTAAAACAAGAACGAATTTTCTACTATCATGACTATAAAAATCATTTAATTTCTAAAATACCTTAATTAGGTATTTATTTTTTATGTTGTTTTATGGTATAATTGCTTACAGTAAACAACGCAAGAAAAGAGTGTTTGAGATGATAAGATTTGTAATAGTTGAAGATAATTCACAAATTCAAGAAAAGATTAAAAAGCTATTAAGAAAAATAAGTATTGGAACGAATCAAGATTATGAAGTAAAATATTTTGAAAGATATACGAAAGATTTACAAAAAGAAATTGATGATCAAACTTTTAGAAAAGTATATATCATGGATATAGAATTAGATGGCAGTATAAGTGGTATAGAAATTGCTCAGAAGATTCGAGAAAATGATTGGGATAGTGAGATAATTTTTGTAACTAGCCATGATAAAATGTTTGAAACAGTACATAGAAATATTTTAGAAGTATTTGATTTTATTGAGAAATTTTTAGATATGGAAAATCGTTTAGAAGAAGATATCTTAAAAATCATTAATAAAAAATACGATAAGAAAATTCTAAAGATTACTGGAAATAATGTTGAATTAGAACTGCATATGAAAAATATCTTATATATTGTAAAAGAAGATAAAAAATCAATAATTCATGCTTTCGAATCAAATGAATTTAAAACAAGTTTAACATTAGAAAAATTATTAGAACTTCTAGATGATAGATTTATAAGAACTCATAAAAGTTGCATTGCAAATAAAGATAGAATTGTAGAAAAGAATTATGCTAAAGGATACTTT
>CALVPL010000062.1 GCA_944351315.1 uncultured Bacilli bacterium
AAAGAGAGACTTAATGTCATTTTAAGGTCGGAATGACGTCTCTCGTTAGTTAGTATATCATTTTTATAGCTTAAAAAAAAGACTGTTTTTTGAAAATCACAATAGACTTCCTTTGTCAACAGTCTGAGCACTTTTAAAGTGCTATAAATAAATTTTTAACTCTTCATTATTTTGATGTTCCAAATCAATAGTCTTTTTTATTAAATCAAGAATTTTTTCTTCTTTTCCTTGATAATTATTTAATAATTCTTCTAATTGAATTAAACCTTTATTGGTTCCTTCCATCATCATCTTAGCAATATTATGTTCACTTTTATCCATAAGTGTTTTCATTTTTACCATCATATCACTACTGATTTTAGCAAAAGAACTCAATTCTTTATCTTCTACATTATATTTTGAACATAAAGAAACAAGTTTTTCTTTAATCATTTCATATTCTTTTTTTTGATTTAAAATAAGTTTAGCAAGAGATCTAGATTCAATTTTATTTTCTAAAGATTCAATACCAACAATCCCCATCTCCACATTTTGATACAATTTCAACAAAACTTCTTTTTCCAACATTTTTATCACCACATATAGTATGAGATAAAAGAAAAGTTTTATGCATCAAATTGAATTTGGTAAGGATTAGAAGCCGTGCCATCTCCAGTATTTATAAATTTATGACAGGTCGAATACCGCGTGAAATATTCACACTAGAAGAAGGTCCCAAATTGCCGTCAGAATGCACAGTATTAACAATTGCAACATCTTCAAAGTGGCGAGGCGACATTGGATAATAAATGTTTCCTGTATACAAATAATATTTAGAATTATTAGTATTAGATCCACCTGCTAAATAGGCTTCATCAGTTGTAAATAATGCAATTGGATAGGTTAAATCACCATTTCCCATAGATTCATCATTTACTGTGAATCGATCATTTTGCTGTACACAATTTAATGTTACTCCTTTACTAATCAGAAAAGCATACCAACGATATGCAGTTTGCTCCGTTCCATATCCTAAATTTGTATATTCACTAGGTATTGTATAATAGAAACTTCGGTCATTACAAAATAAAGTGTCGGATATATATTGCTCGTATTCTGTATCTTTGATATGACTTTCATACCACTCATCTATATATTCTTTTATGGTACTATCATTTGTATTTGTTTGGGCTTTTTCTTTAGAAGTAGTCCCATATGCTATAATACTATAACTAACATAAGAAGCACATTTATTGCATGTCTTTATCCCCATACTTCGGACATCCCACATTACTTTTCCTTGCCTTTTCTACATATCCTATCTTTTTTAAATTTATGCAATCGATTATTTTATCTACTATTCTCATTTCATCTTCGGATGCGATCTCGCTTTCTAAACTTATCATATAATATTCATTTCGTAATTGTTTCACTTTTTCTTTCATTTAAAAACACATCCTTCGTTTGATACTCTAATTATATCAAACTTTTAGATGTGTTCTATTCTTTTTTCTGTTTTATCAAGAATTTTCGGTCAGTCTCCCCCCCAGAGCAATTTATAATTGAAGGTATTTACATTTTTTGACAACTTAAACCTCTTGAACTACTGCAATAATCATTGGCTTACATTCAGTTTGTTCATATAAATAATTACTTAATTCTGAACGTAAATCAGTTTTAATTTTATTATAATCAACATACCCATTATTGATATTTCTAGTAATAACTTCTTCACTTATTTCTTTCATTTTATGAATCATATCTTTAGCTTCTTTAACATAAATAAATCCTTTAGTAGTAATTTCAGGTCCAACTAATAAAACTTTATCTTTTTTACTTAAAGTAGCACTTACTAAAACAATTCCATTATCACTTAACATTTCTCGATCTTTTATAACAAGTTCTCCAACATCATCACTACTTTTTCCATCAATTAAAGTATCTTTTACTTTAATATGTTCGAATTTATCTGTCGCGACTCCATCAATAATTTCTACAATATCCCCATTTTGTTTTAAGAAAATATTTTCCGGTTTAATACCAAGAGCATTCGCTAAATTGGCATTATTGACCATATAACGATATTCTCCTTTAACTGGCATATAGTATTTTGGA
The DNA here is from genome assembly GCA_944351315.1 of uncultured Bacilli bacterium. GTDB lineage: Bacteria > Bacillota_I > Bacilli_A > RF39 > UBA660 > Ventrenecus. The sequence goes on from CALVPL010000062.1 coordinate 2,095, forward strand.
TTCATAAGTTTAATCATCAACATAATATCTTCACTAGAAGCATGATGTAAAATATTCTTTTCTTTTGGTAAAGAAACAATTTTACATCCAGCCATAGCTAAATCATTTTCTAATTTAACAATTGTTTTTTCATTCGCATCATATCTAGGTTCAGCAAAAACAACTGCATCTCCTTTTCTTAAAGTAATAAATTTATCATAACCACTGACAATTTTATTAATAGAAGCATAAGCATTAGCCTTGTCATCACAAATAAGTAAAATTGCATTAGACTCTTCAATATTTGTAAGATCTCCCACTAACTGAGGATCATAATCTAAATACTTATTTTCAGTCGCGAAGCGAATAAAATTCTGAAGTTTCTTTCCCATAATAACAATCTTACGATGCGAATTTTTAGCTGCTTCAAAAATATCGCGAATGGTATATAAATGGGTTGGTAAAACACTAAACAAAATACGTTGATCATATTTGCTTATAATATCACTAAAAAAAGAAGACAAGCGATGACTTGGTGAAGTATGTCCAACATGTTCTGAAAAAACCGATTCACATAATAAACATAATACGCCTTTTTTTCCAACATAAGCAATTTTTCCAAGATCCATATCATAAGATCCTCGCATTAAAGGATCAATAATAAAATCTCCTGTATAACAAATAGCTCCATGTGAAGTACTAATAGAATACATCACAGCATCTGGAACACTATGACTTACAGGTAACGGAAAAATAGTAGTAGTTCCAAATTTTAAAGCTTTATTAGGTTTAATTTCAATAATGTTTTCTTCTTTTACCCCAAGATCCATTAAAACAAATTTCGTATAATGAGTGGCATAAAATTTAATTCCCGGAATAATTCGTGATAAATCCGCGGCTGCTCCCATATTTTCATAATGTCCATGAGTAATAAAAACACCTTTAATCTTTTGTTTATTTTTGATCAAATACTCATAATCCGGAATAATATAATCAATTCCATACATATTATTATCCGCATATTTAAGTCCACAATCAAAAACAAAAATATCATCATTTATTTCAATAATATAGGTGTTTTTCCCCATTTCATCTAATCCACCCAAGCTAAAAATTCTTATTTTTTCCATAAAATAATTCTCCTTCTATTTCTTTTCTTTTTCTAAAAATGTTCTTTTACCAAAAAATAAAGAACTTCTTAAAAAGTTTTTTTAACGTGAAAACATTATAGCAAAAAAATCCGGAAAAAGCAAGATATACAAAAAAGCGAAAGCGAATTACATAAAAAATAATCTATAAAAAATGATACAATATATTTTTTTATTCATAAAATCATGTATTCTTATAATTTAGAATGTGTGATATATATAAATCTCCGTATTTTCGTCATGGAGTAATTTATATAATTGTCTACTGATAAAGAAAAAAATCCGTTAAAAAACGGAATTTAGTCTAAAAATTTACGTCTGTTCGCTTGTTTTAAAATTTTACATATTATATAATTTTAACAGGAACATTTGATGTGAGTGTCGTCCTCCAATCTTGAGAAAGAAAGGAGGTAGATAAAAATGAAAACTAAGACTTTTATAATAAAAGTTCTAAAGCTCATTGCTATCATTTTGTTACTTTCTACCTTACTGGTGTTAGCAATAAAAAAATAGACACTCTTCAGCATTGACAGAGTGTCAAGTCCATTAAATTAGAGGCGACATTCACTTGCAAAATCGAATGTTCCTCTTTTTTATTTTATGTAAGTTCTCTTGCTTACATACTAATAATAACATAAATTGTTTATATTGTCAAAAAAAGATATACAAAAAAGCGAAAGCTAATTGCTTTCACTTATCAAGGAGGATATTGAAACAATCTCTAGTCCTTTATAACGAATTTGATCTAAAAGAACCTTTAAATAATTGATTCCTAAATTTTCTTCCAAATATAAAATAGAACCCGAATTTACTTGATTATAATGACTAGGAAAATTACTCTTAGAAAGGATGAGTGTTTCTTCAATTAATGTTTTATTCTTTTGTTTGCAAAATTCTTTATGATTCTCTGTAATATAACATAAATCATTATTTTCTTTTTGCTTTTTTAATAGATTCTCTACTTCATCATAATTTGTAAAATCATAATTAATTTTAATCCCATGTTCCCTTTTATAATTTGCTGTTTCTTTAGTAGTTAAAACGGCATAAGGTATGCCCATTTCTTCCAAATAAGCAATCAACTGTTCATCTTTAGTAATGAACGCTACTGCTTGATGAATCTTATTTCCTTGAGCAATAATTTTATCTTTATTTTGGCTTATAGATATTTCCGGAACGATTTCATCAAAAACTAAATTGCTTTCTGAAAATGCTCCTAAATATTTCATACTTCGAAAACTTTCTTCAACATTTACTTCTTTACCAATTACTCCCGGAATAATATATTCTTCATGAATAGTCGCATTGACCGATTCCACTTCGTAATCATCTTTTAAATTTAAAATGGTTTCATAAATTGGATCTTTTTTTTGCATGAATAAAGCAATTTTTTCCGTATAATAAAAACTGAAACACAAAATACAAAGAATTCCAAAAACTCTTAAATACTTATTCATTTTTTCACCTAATAAAGTGTATGTTGAATTTTTTTTATTATTAGTTTTTCTAAACAATTTCTTGTTTATTTTTTGTATGTGCAACAAATGAGATATTTTCTGCAATCACTTCAGTAATATATTTTTTTTCTTCTTTTTCATCCAAGTAATCTCTTACTTGCAATCTTCCTTTTATACAGACAGTATCTCCTTTTTTACAATACTCTTTTGCTCTTTTAGCAATTCCGTTCCATAAAATACAACGAAAAAAATCCGTTTCATAAATTCCCTCTTGATTTTTAAAAGACCTCGGAACCGCCAAATTAATCACTGTTCTATCATGATTTTCTTTTGTTTTTATGAGTTCAGGTTCTCCAGTTAATCGTCCAACTAAGACTACAGTATTCATAATTTCCTCCTTTCGAAATTCATTTAAACACACTTTTTTTCAATGTGCAAATTGCTAATTTTACCCATTTGTTAAGTTTTTCTTTACCAATTTTTTCTTTTCTCTTACCAATTTTTAAAATTTACCCAAGAAAAAAAACAAAAACCGAAAAAAAGCAAAAATAATATTTTTTTTCAAATTTGTTCATGATATAATATTTTAAGAATAGGGATGTAGACATATGAAAGAAAAAATATTAGCTGAAAATCAACTTTATTTACAAGAATGGAAAAAGTATAACCCTGAATTCATCGACCGCCTTTTTATCGAAGATGAGTATTTAATTTGCAAAATCGATGAAAAAACTGAAAAAATAAATGTGTCCGATTTTTACTTTCCAGATATTTTATACAACCAGCTTTTGCGTGAAAGCTTAAGTTCTGAAGAACTATCCCCTAGTGATCTTTTTCAAATCATTCGTATTTATACAGAAACTGAAAGCTTAAAAAAGAAAAGACAACAAAAATTAGCTACTTATCCAAAAATAAAACAAATTTTTGTTCAAAAAGATCAAGAAAAACCTTTTTTAGTCATTGTCGATGATTTAGATCATAAATACCGTTATGATACTATGTATCCCGAAAAAATTTTACAAATATATGGCCTTCTAAAAGCCCAAAAATCTGAAGTAACCATAGAAGATTTAGGAAAGGAGATTCATCATGCCAAATAACGACGAATACTATACACTGATTCAAAAAGATGAACCTAATACTTTAGAAGAACAAGAAATAAAAAATTATGAAAATTATATTCAGAGAGTCAAGAGATATGCTCCTTATTTAAATGAAGAAGCTCTAGAAAATCTCACTTCATATCAAAGATTTTATGAAACAGCCAAAATGTTACCTCAAATTCCTACTTCATTACAAGAAGGAATTAAAAGATATGAAGAAATGGAAAAAACTCTATCTATTTTAGATGAAAAAAACGAAAAACAAGAAAAAAAAGAACAAGCTCTTACTTTAGAAAGAACTAAAAGAGCCAAACAAGCTGGATATGC
>CALVPL010000063.1 GCA_944351315.1 uncultured Bacilli bacterium
AAGAAAAGAAGAAGCAGAATCTGTAAAATAATTAAAGGATCAATAATAAATCTCATAAAAGAAACAAAATATTCCAAAGGAATTGTACGAAAAACTAAAATATTTTCATCAATTAACTTCGTCATAATTTCTTCAGCGGTTGGAAAAAATTCTAAAATTTGATCGCTGTAATCTTCAGCATAATGAAGAATTCTTGCTTGTTCTTCTTCACTTAACGAAAGACCCTGTGCTTGTAAAGAACTGCTTATTACTTCTAAATTACCTTCAACAAGCAATAAAACATCATCCGTTGTAATTTCTTGCTTTTCTTCTTGATAAAGTAAATATCCAAAAACATGAGCCAAATATTTCCCAACAAACTTTTTGGTACTCTCACTATTTAAAACTTCTTCCATGGTTTCTTCAGGTATCTGAATGGCTTCTAAATAATTTCTGACATTTTGCATAAGTTCATTTTGAATTTCTCCATAAGAATCCATAACAAAAGATATATCGGCATCTTCTAAATAAGAGACAATTTGTGTTTCCCGAAGATTCCATTTAACTGCTAAAGAAAACGTTAAAAATACTGTAAGAAGAACACTTAAAATCACTAAAAAATAGGAACTAATTTTCTTCACCATAACTATCTCTTCCTTATTTCAATTATACCATGTTTTAAAAACATTGCAATTTATAAGTATTTCATAAGTCAAGTGTCAAGCCAATCAAAAAAGCCGCCTTTTCCCCATTAAAATGATATAATTGAAACAAGAAGGTGAATAAATTTGAAAGAAAAACGGCATAACAAAACTTGGATCTGGTTAGGAATAATTACAATATTAGCTTTATTACTAGCATTCACCAACTATTATTGGTATCGGGCTTTAAAACGGGAAGAAGAAACATTAAAAAATGCTTTAATCCCAACTCTTTCTAATGATTATTTTACCAATCAACTTGCTTTAACAAATCAAGCCAAAATAAAAGAAGAATATAATTATGAAGAATGGCAATATTATGAAATGTATGAGGATCCTTGGTATCAAGAAACCATCGCGAATCTTTATCAAATGGGACCTATAGATGTGCCTTTAATAAATCAAAATCCAACCTATCCAAATGGATGTGAAGCAGCTGCTGCCACTATGCTTCTAAATTATCTAGGAATCCATATTACTTTAGAAGAATTTATAGAGAAATATTTACCAATGAGCGAAGTCTATGAAAAAGAAGGTGTAAGATACGGACCAAATCCCGCGGTTTCCTATGCTGGAAATCCTGAAAATGAGGTCCGAGGCTGGGGCGTATTTGAACCGGTAATCGCAAATGCTATGACCACTATTTTAAAAGAACATAAACAAACAAATCCTCAACTAGAATATAACATTTATGAAAATGCCGAAAAATATTCTCTTAAAACAGCAGCTCATCAATTAAATGGAACCTTTACTCCATTTTTAATCTGGACAACCATAGATTATACCGAAGCAAAAGACATCTATGAATGGTTTAGCTACGATGGAAAAAACACCTATACTTACCCTAAAAATAGTCATGTCATTGTCGTTACAGGAGTAGATGAAAATTACTACTATATTAATGATCCTTTAAAAAGCAAAAAAAATATTCAAGTTGCAAAAGACCAATTAGAAAAAAGTTTTGATTCCTTAGGAAGACAAATGATTCTTATCGAAACCTATGAACTTCCTGAAGATATCTACTACGATGAATTTTACTATTAAAAAAGAAGCTTAATACGAAGCTTCTTTTAATTTCTTCTTGTATATTTTACTTGAGATTCATATCTTTTTAATGCAATATATGCCATAATTGTTGAAACAACAACACCTAGAGTCGCTTGGTATAAAACTGTTACAAGTAAAGATATTTCACAAGTAGAAATGTGCAAAATATTTTCTACAAAACCAAAAACAATTAAAAAGCCAATCACCCCAGCAAATAGAGCATAAGGGACACTTCTTAAAAAACATTTTCCAATACTTAATTTTCGATTTAAAGTTTTTGCTGTTCCTTTTAATACAATAATAGTATTCAAAATAGTTGGAACCAAACAGCTCATAGCTCCACCAATATAATTAGGAATAGGATCAGTTTCATTTACACCCACCAACGAAATCAAAATACTGCCCAATATAAAACCGACAATTATTCCTGGTAACAATTGTTTTATAATATCATTTTTCTTCATTAAAACCTCTACAATCCTTTAAAAACTGGTTCTCCAGTATAAACAATAGCTTTTTCTTCTTGCATTAACACTCGAAGAGCACCGGAAGCCAATGCTTCTAATTCAAACTCACCTGGCATTATCACAACAGGTGCTAATTTTGAAATGTATTTTTTAATTTTTTGATCAACGTAAGAATCATGAGAAATTCCTCCTGTTAAAATAATAGCACTACAATTACATTTTAAAGCAACGTACATTGCTCCAACTTGTTTAGCAATTTGATACACCATTGCATCAACTACTGCTTTTGCTCTTGCATCACCTTTTTTTACCCGCTCAAGAACTTCTGGAATCTCATTAGTATGTAGCCACGCAGACAAGCCACCTGTTCGGCTAATAAATGATGAAATCTCTTTTTCAGAATACTTTCCGCTGAAACACAGTTTAATTAATGGTTTAGCAGGAACAAATCCACTTCTAGTTGGAGTCATTGGTCCATCGCCATTCACTATATCATTAGAATCAATCATCTTTCCGTGATTGTGTGCTGCAATAGAAATACCTCCGCCTAGATGACAAATAATTAAATTCAAATCTTTATAATTTTTGCCCAATTTCTTAGCATATCTTAAAGCAATTTCTTTTTGATTTAATGCATGAATTTTACTCTCACGATAGATTTCAGGAATACCAGTAAGTCTTGCTTCCAAATTAAATTCATCTACATCAGGTGGATTGACACAAAAAGAAGGCTTATTATACTTTTTTCCTAATTCATAAGCAATCGTAATTCCCAAACAAGATGGATGTTTTACAGTAAACATTGTTCTAGCATGTGTATACATAATTTCATTAATTTCATACGTTCCGCCAGTACAAGAAACTAAACCGCCTCCACGTCCTGAAAAAGCATCGATAGATTCCATATCAATATGGTAATCATTTAAAACTTTAGTAATAATTTCTTCTCTAAAATCTTTTTGATCGGTAATTTCTTTAAATGGAGCAAGTTCCTCTACACTATGAGAAATACTCTCTCTTAAAATACATTTTTCATTATCAAAAACACCGATTTTTGTACTTGTTGATCCTGGATTTATAGAAAGAATTCGAAATATCTCCTTCATTTCTTTTCTCCTGCTCGAACTACTGAAAAAACAATATTTCCTACTAACTCTTCAACAGGAGCTCCTCTAGAACAATCGCTGCAAATCTTTCTGAATCCTTGAAGTAATGGGCCATAAGCATTTGAATGACCAAATTGTTGAATAAGTTTAACTCCAATATTCCCCGCATTTAAATCTGGAAAAATCAAAATATTCGCTTGTCCGGCTACTTCACTTTCTCTTTTTACTTTCTTTTTAGCAACCTCTGGTACAATAGCTGAATCTAATTGAAATTCTCCATCAATTTTTAAATCAGGTCTTTTTTCATTAGCAATTTTTACTGCAGTTACAACTTTATCAACTAATTCTCCTTGACCGGAACCTAAAGTAGAATATGACAATAAAGCACATCTTGGAATCCAACCAGTTACCGCTTTAATCGTATCACAAGTAGCAATAGCAATAGAAGCTAATTCTGAAGCACTAGGATTAGTACAAACAGCACAATCCCCAACAGCAATTAAATGCTCCCCATTTGCAAAAGTATAATCTGGAAGTTCAGCAATTCCTACCGAAGAAATCGTATCCAAATTGTCTTCTAATCCAATGATTGTTTGAGCTGCTAAAATAAAATCTCCAGAAGTACTAGAAATGCCTCCGAATGTAACATCAATTTCATCAACTGCTTCCATAACTAAAGCATAATATAAAGGATCATTCATGCGACGGCGAAGAGACTTTTCACCAAAGATAATATTTGGTAAAGTTAAGTACTTTTTTAAAATCTTTTCTGTATAGATCTCATCAGTAATGTCGACAAACTTCCACTTACTATAATCTATGTTATTTTCTTCACATATTTTTTTTACTTCATCAATATGACCTATGATATAAACTGTACAATATCCTTCTATACTAGAAATAGATATAGCTTGAAGCATTTTTAAATCATTTGCCTCAGGAAAAGCAACCCGCATTGGATTACTTTTCGCTTTAGCTTTGACACTATCCATTAAATTCATAGTTCACCTACCGATAAATGTATTCTCCGTCTTCATATCGAGGAGGAATTACTGGAACAAGTAAATAAGATTCATATTTTCCACCTGTATGAATCACATGATTGCCTTTGTTATTAGGTAACCAGCCAAGAGGTTCAAACCAAGGATCTCTTATGTATCTACCAGCAATTTGAATACGCAACTTCTGGCCTTTATGCCAAATACGAGAAATTGGCCAAATTTCGATATCAACTGGAACAATTTCTCCCGGTTTTAATTTTTCAAATCGATCATGAGAATGTATTGGTTGATATTCCGTAGAAGCTTGCTCATCTAAATGACGCATCGAAACACGTAGTTTTCCCCAAGAACCAGGATGTCTTTCTGTCCCGAAAATTGTAACAGGTAATTCTTCTCCTTTCGTTGAAGTTTTCTTAATATTAATAAACAAATCCATATCATCATGGCCATCAGCTTCTACCCACAAACGAAGTTTCATATATCCGGTTAATTCAGTATCTTTTCTAAAAGTATATTCAAAATTTGTTTCACCTTTTTGAGCATCATAGCTTACTTTAGATACCGTTTTAACTGGAGCATCCCCCATTTTACCATTAGAAGCATTTAAATAAAGTTTTTTATAAACAGTTCTAGCAAGTGGCCACTCATTTTCTGGACGATCTGTCTGATAAGGATATTCAAAAGCATCCATAACTTCAATTCGTACTTTAGGAGTTAATTCCCAACCATTATGAATATTTTTTAAATAACGATCAAAAAAGCGTTTTAAATCATCTAATCCTTTAGGAGAATATGTATCAGGCCATTCAAACACTTGATGAGAACGCATCCATTTTTTATGAGATTTAATTTTATTAAATCCTTCCCAACTTCCTCTTAGATGGAAATGATTCCAATTGCAAGTAACATAAGTAGGTATAGTAATTTTTTCATAATGAGGAATCTTATCTTGCCAATATGGACTTGTTACAAATGGTTCTTTTTGAGCCATTTTTGCCATATTATCAATATATCCTCTTCCCATACTGCCATAAACAATACTTGCTCCGAATAATCCTGGAATACCACCTTCCATTAAAGATTCGCGATACATATCACCGGTTGCCTCCCAAGGTGCAATACACGTCAAATGTGGAGGTTGTTCTGCAGCTATTCGCCATTGACTCATAGCTACACCTGAATTACCAAAAGTAGCTATTTTACCACTACACCAAGGTTGAGTTGCTGCCCATTCAATAAAGTCATACCCATCTCTTCCATCTTGCGTACCGAAACACTGAAAGTCTCCTTCAGAATTTCCAATACCACGTGGATCAACATTCGCAACTGCATAACCTTCATAACACCAGTACATTGGATCAGATGATTCAAACTTACAAACATCAGAAACAGTCCCCTTTGGCACACCCATAGGTCTCATTCTTTGAACTGGTTGTTCCCACGGCCTTTTTCCAAAGAAAGACCAAGATATAATTAATGGAACAGGATCTTTTAAAGCACTCTTAGGCATATAAATATCTGCATAAATTGTTACTCCATCACGCATCTTTATTGCTTGATCTTGCATACAAATAATTTTGCCCTCATCATCCACAGGATAAGTTTCCTGTCTAATAGGACTTTCTAAGCAATAATTCATTGCTTTTTCACGTGGCACTTTAGCAAGTTCTTCAGCAGAAACAGGTTCTGCTAATTTTGTGAAAATAACATCACAACTTGACCCATCTGGATAGGTCACTTTAACGATTTTTTCATCACGTTCAGGTATTTCCGTGACAAATGTCATTTCTTCTTTTTCTTCCATACTTTCCTCTTTCTATTCTCTTATTTTACCCAACTGCTTTTACTAAAATATCCGCTGCCTCACCAATGGTTTTTGCATGCATAAAATCAGTATATTTTATATAAGCATCATAATCATCTTCAAAAGACGCGATAATTCCAGCCATTTCCAAAGATTTTAAGCCTAAATCAGCAACTATAGTATTTTCATTTAATGTACTCGCATCGACATTTAAAGCTTTAGCAGTTCTATCAATAAGCTTACGTAAAATTTCTTCACGCACAATTCTTCACTCCTTTCTAAAAAATATGATATAGTCTAATTAGGTGATTTGTATGAATTTTGAAATTGGAACAGATATTGTAAATATTATTCATTTAAAAGAAACAATAAAAACTAACCCACATTTTCTAAAAAAATATTACACTTTTCATGAATTAGAGCTCGCTAAAACCCTCAAGAATCCTTACTTTTTTTACGCAACTCGTTTTGCAGCAAAAGAAGCAATATACAAAGCTACCAATGGAGAATTTGAATTTCATGAAATCGAAATATTAAAAGACGAATATGGAAAACCAGTTCCGAAAATTCTACACCATAATGATATTAAAATAAAGTTGTCGCTTTCATACGAAAAAGAGTACGCCATTGCATTCTGTATTGTCCTACTTTAATATCCTATTTTATTGTATCATATCTTTATAAGAAATAGAGAAAAAATATAAAAATAAGCATCATTTTTGCACAAAAAAATAGCATTGACAAGATGCTATTTCTAGTTTTGAATCATATTTGCTTTAGTCGAAACAAAATATGCTTATTTTGAAGTTTTCTTTCTTCCCATGATCATGTACTTAATAGCAATAAGACCCAAAGGTATTCAAACAATTAGATAAACTCTAACTAAGCACGCTCATATACTAAAATACAAACTATGAAAGAAAAGAAATAAACTAAACACGAAAATCGTTTAATAGATTTCTAATGATTCATTGCTCTTTCTATTAAGTAATTATAGTCTACCATAATTTCTTAACAAATTCAAGTAAAAAATCATTCAACAGATCATTCCTT
>CALVPL010000064.1 GCA_944351315.1 uncultured Bacilli bacterium
ATTATTATGAATGCAAAAATTAATAACAATCCCAAGAATTTCGTAAAATAATTTTTATGATTTTTCAAAACATTTAATGTTATAGGAAGTAAACAAATTAATATTCCTATCATTTCTTTTTTAGCATAATAAAATGAAAAAGTTAAATCTGTTTTCATAAAAACAAACGGTATTAAAAAAGTAAAAGCATAAAAGAAAAAGATTTTTGCATAAAAAGAATGATTGATTTTTTCATTGGAAATACTATTAAAAAAAAGTAAAGTGATTGGTAAAAAGATAATTTCCATTATCGAAATTACACTTGTTAAAAGAGAATATCCTTTACAATAATTATATAAGGTAAATACCATGATCATTCCTAGAGCAATTGAAAGGTATTTTCTACTTTTTTTGGTACACCATAAATATATACTGAACCCGATTAAAATACTTCCTTTCATAATTGTTAAAACCCAAAAAGTATATTCTTTATTTGGAAACATACTATAGATAACATCTATTATTGGAATAAGCCAAAGAATAGCATATACGATTTTCTCATTTGTTTTTTTTAAAGATTTTGCTTCCTTTTTTTTTGAATTAAAAACAAAAAGCTTGCTCAAAACATAATTGGCAATTGTGATTAGTACTTGACTAATTAGCTTCACTATTTTATCGTTTTGTTTTAACCATGTTACTCCTATAAACATGATAGCCATATCCATAAGTAAAGTTAGAATACGCGATCCTACAAAATTGGTTGCCTCTTTTAATTTATTTGTATTTTGACTTTTAAAAACAAAAATACGATTTGTAATATATGCAAAAATTACTGCTCCAATCCAACTGATTATATTGGCTAACTGGAGTTGGGTAGCATCATTTGGATCCAAAATTGTGAATACTAGTCCATAATAAATTCCTAAACTCACAACTGTGGTCAAAACCCCTACTATTAAATAACGGACTATTTCACCTATTTTTTCTTTACTCATTTTCATTTTTTCTTTCCTTTCTTTTTCTGAGGAAATAAAATGTCAGTTTTCAAAACGATAAATAAAAATACGATCATTAAAGAAAAATACAATATTAAAGCATAGGTTATGTCGCCTAAAGCATATAATATGGAAACACCTGAAAAACATAAATTAATAATATAAATAATTATTAAAGAAGTTTTTGTTGAAAATTTCATTTTTAAAAGTTGATGATGAAGATGATCTTTATCTGGATTCGTAAATGGATTTTTCTTTTTAAGACTTCTTCTTATAATTGAAAATAAAACGTCAATAATTGGTGTAGCTAAAATAGCTAATGGTATTAATAAAGAAGTAAATGTCGCGAGTTTAAATCCATATAATGCTGTTGTCGCGATCATTAAACCTACAAAATTACTTCCGGAATCTCCTATATATAATTTTGCTGGAGGGAAATTATATACTAGAAAACCAAGTAAAGAACCAATCATTAATATTGCAATGGTAGTATCTATATTTCCTAATTTTCCACCACCAACTACTGCCGCAATAATGATAATTGTTAAAAAATAAATAATACTTATACCACTACTAAGTCCATCCATACCATCGGATAAATCTATAGCATTAATAATTCCTACCATAAAAATTAGAGTAATTAAATAATTTAATGGAGCTGGAAAAACAAGATGAGCTCCTAATATTGTTACTTCATCGATTGTGATTTTTCCATACAAGATAATAATCAAAGCTGCTATGATCTGACCTAATAATTGATATTTTGCACTAATGGGTTTTATGTCGTCAATTAATCCAACCATTATAATGATAAAACTGGCAATTAAAATTGAAATCATCTCGGTTGTTCCTCGGCCAAAAATCATATAGCCAAACAAAAAAGAAACAAAAACTGCTAATCCGCCTATTGTCGGCATCGGTACCTTATTTAATCTTCGTTTATTTGGATAATCTATTGCTCCAATATGAAAAGCTACCTTTTTACAAACTGGAACTAAAATCAAACTAAAAACAAATGTGGTAGCAATCATTAATAAAATATTCATAGCATTTACTTCAAGACGCATAAAATCACTCCTATAAGCTTATTATACCTTATTTCTTCGATAAAAAACAGAACATTTTTCTCTGTTCTATTTATTTTTAGATTCGGTAAATTTTTTCCATAACTCTTCTTCTGTAAAAGGTTTTATATTTTCTTTTCTTTTTTCGATAAAATCTTCAAATGTTCCGATTACTCTTGCTGGATTACCTGCGACGACAGTATTAGGTAAAACATCTTTAGTTACTACACTGCCCGCGGCAATTAATGCATTTGGACCAATTTTAATATTTCCTAAAATTGTTGAATTACAGCCAATAAACACATTATCCATTACTTCTATACAATTTTGTTCATAACTAAAGGTGCCAATTTTTAAATTATTTAAGCCTAAATGAAAAATATCGTGAGTAACAAATGTAACGTTGCTTGTTACAATAATATTATTATGAAATTTAATTAATTTTGGATCTGACGGGATAATTCTTGGTTGAAAAAAAACATTTTCTCCCATCTCTTTAAAAATTTGATGTTTTTTTAAATAACGATTTCGCTTATCGCTATTAATCATTAAATAAAGTCTAATTCTTTTTAATTGATTTTTGGTCCAACTTTTCATTTGTAATTTCCTTTCCATCATTTAATCCATATAGTAATGCTAGATAAGTAGATACCATTGGACTAATCAGTACATGGCCTGTAAATAACGAGATAATCCCTAAGAAAATAAATATAAATTGATAAAACAAATTTAATTTTTTTTGCTTAATTGCATAGATAAAATAACCTATATATACAATACTTCCAAGTATACCAATACTATAGAAGATATCAAATATATCAATTTCTATATCTTTAATTTGTAAAATTTTTGTTCTTCCTATTCCAAATATTTTTTCTAACTGAGAACTTTCTTGATATTTTTCATGAATTTGCACTAAAAATTCTAAACGATTTGAATATATAACATTATCAATATTTTCAAAAGTTATTAAATCAGTTATTGAATCTATTTGATAAAATTCTAATGATGTTTTGATATTTTCATAAAAATTTGTTTTTGGTAAGACTATGAAAAGGGCTAGTATACATCCTATGATCACTACTACAGTTATTTTCAAATGTTTTTTTATGCACGGAATAATTTGTTTACGATAATAAAACAAAAAAAAGATTCCTATAATTATTGCACTTAAATACATTGCTTTAGTGCTCAATAACATCAACATTATTCCTGTTAATAAAAGAAAAGGAATTAAAAGTTTCATTTGTTTTTTTTCGAGTAAGTATTTTAAAGAAATTGGAACAAGTAGGATGAAAACATTTGCAATTTCATTTCCAATATAAAAATAAGATAAATATAAATTTTTGTTCGGATATATTTCGTTAATATTATGTCCTAGCTGAAAAAAATAAGGAACGATATATAGTAATAAGTAAATCGTCGTTATTTTTGTTATCATTTTTTCATTCAGTAAAGAATCTTGCACATAAGAAAAGAAAAGAATTAAAGTTGGCAAATAAAATATTTTTATTAAATT
>CALVPL010000065.1 GCA_944351315.1 uncultured Bacilli bacterium
ACATTAACCATTGAAGAAAATATTGCTTATCGAGAATTATCAATAAAGAAGATGTAGAAAAAATTGATGATCAAGTTTTAGAAATAGCCGAAAAATTAGGAATTAAAGAAATTTTAAAAAAATATCCCTATGAAGTAAGCGGCGGTCAAAAACAACGTTGTGCTTGTGCAAGAGCATTAATAAATAAACCTAAACTCATCTTAGCCGATGAACCAACAGGTGCCCTAGATTCCAAAAATGCTAGGCTCTTATTAGAAACATTAGAAGAAATGAATCAAAATTTACAAGCAACAATTTTAATGGTTACACATGACCCATTTTCTGCAAGTTTCTGTAAAAGAATTCTATTTTTAAAAGATGGTCGAATTTATAACGAAATCATCAAAGGAGAAAAATCAAGAAAAGAATTTTACGATGAAATTCTAGATGTACTAACCCTACTTGGAGGAGAATAAAATGTTAACTAAATTAACTTTTCAAAATTTAAAAAAGACATGTAAAAACTATATTATATATGTTATCTCTATAACTTTAGCATTCTCCTTAATGTTTTCTTTTAATTTAATTTCAAATGCAAAAGATATTATTGAGCTATCCAGTATTATGGAAAATTTTAAAACTACCATGTTATTTGTAAACTGTATTATCTTATTTGTTTTAAGTTACTTAATTAATTACACTATTAAATTTATGTTTCATAAAAGAAGTAAAGAATTTGGAACTTATATGATTCTTGGAATTGAAAAAAAACAAATTAGTAAAATGTTTCTTTTAGAAAATCTTTTAATGGGCATCATTGCATTATTTTTTTCCTTTTTCATTGGCTATTTCTTTAGTCAAATTCTAAGTTTTATCATCATGAATATTTTTGAACGACCTTATGAAGTAATTTTGGCCAAGGATTTAGGTATTCCAATTTTATATTCTGTGATTTATTTTATAATTATTTACATCATTGTTCTTTTTCTAAGTTACCGGCGTATTAAAAAAACAACCATTCACGATCTTATAAATTTAGAAAAGAAAAACGAAGAAAAAAAATACAAAAAAAGAAAATATGGAATTTTTAAATTCTTCTTATTTTTACTTTTAGGAGTCTTCTCTTTATTCATGATAAATCACGAATTCATAGGAATTGGAATTGAACCTTCATTTGGAAAAATTTTATTAGCTTCCCTACTTCTTATCATTAGCATTTATGGAATAACATTTAACTTAGGGGATGCATTAATAGATTTTGTTTTAAAAAGAAAAAAAATCAAATACAAAAAAAATCATTTATTTATTGTTCGTCAATTTACTTCAAAAATAAAGACAATGTCATTTACCCTAGCTACTCTATCGTTATTAATACTTCTAACATTTTTATCTCTAAGCATTTCAAATTTAATGAATGCAATATTAGAACATCAAGTTGAAATGGTCGCCCCGATGGATATCACAATTATTGATGAAGAAGAAAATTTTTCAAAATACTTAGATATTATCCATAAAAGTTATACTATAGAAGAACAATTCACTTATCATAGTTATAAAAATGATAACGATTCCATTTTTGATAAATTATCTGAAGATGAAAAAAGTTGGAATGAAGACGATACAGTAATTCGCTTAAGCGATTATAATAAATTAATGCAAATGCGTGGCAAAGAACCAATAAGTTTAGCTTCTAATGAATATGCCATAAATGTATCCGCTGAAATGAATCAAGCTCTTTCTAATAAAAAAGAAGAAATTCGAAACATTACTTTACCAAATGGGGAAAAATTAGAACTTAAAAATATTTTTACCGAAAATTATTCTAGCATGTATTCACTAGGCTCTGGTTACCTCGTAATCGTCCCAGATGAAAAAATGTATAATTTAGAAATAGAAGATAGTTACTTAATTATAAATACCGTAGAAGAAACAGATGAGTTATTAGAAGATGAACTGATTAAAGCAACAAATAATGAATTATGTGAAGAAAAAACAGATGGTAGCTTATACTGCTATTCTGTGGCAAACATCTCAGTTAAAGGAAGCTATGAAAGTATGAATAAATCTACAATCACAATTCTAAGTTTTGTATTATTTTATCTAGCATTTATTTTTACAACCGTAACCGGTGCAATCCTAGCCATTCATTCATTAAATGATGCTGAAAAATATAAATATCGTTTTCAAGTTTTGTCAAAACTCGGAATGGAAGAAAAAGAACTTCATAAAAGTATAT
Source organism: uncultured Bacilli bacterium (assembly GCA_944351315.1). GTDB lineage: Bacteria > Bacillota_I > Bacilli_A > RF39 > UBA660 > Ventrenecus. The sequence goes on from CALVPL010000065.1 coordinate 2,216, forward strand.
TTATAGAAACAAGTATTTTCTTTATCTTTCCAATTGTTTATCCATTAATCACAAGCTTTATAATTAACTGCATTTTAAACAAATTATTCAAACTCTTCCTACCAAGTAGTCATGCTTTCATTCCTATTTATTTATCTGGAATAAGCATTTTCTTAATTATCTATCTCATATATTTTCTTGCAACCTATTTTGGAATCAAAAAAAACATCGAAGACTAGTAACATTCTAGTCTTTTCTATATAATAAAAAAAAGGAGAATTTTTATGAACATAGCAATTATTGAAGATGATGAAAAAATAAGAGAAGAATTAGCGATTCTTTTAAAAAAAGAAAACTATATTCCTCATATAATCACAAATTTTGAAAATATTTTAGAAGAAATTTTAAAAACACCTTGTAATTTAATTCTTCTAGATATTAATCTTCCTTACGAAGATGGCTTTACCATTTGTGAAAAAATAAAAAAAGAAAAAGATATTCCAATAATTTTTGTTACTAGTAGAACTAAAGAAGAAGATGAATTAAAAAGTATTCGTTTAGGTGGAATAGATTTTTTAACGAAACCATATAATAAATTCATTTTATTAGAAAAAATTAAACGAGCTTTAAACATCACAAACCCAATTCATTATCAAGAAATAACTATCGACGATGTTACTTTAAACCTTCATTTATCTACGATAAAAAAAGAAAATGTAGAAACAGAATTAACTAGAAATGAATTTCGCATCCTTTACTACTTCTTTTTAAAACCTCATAAAATCATTTCTAAAGAAGATTTATTAGAATCTCTATGGAACGATAAATATTATTTAGATGAAAACATTTTAAATGTGAGCATGAATCGCTTACGAAAGAAATTAGAAGAAATCGGGGCCAAAGACTTTATTAAAACAAAACGTGGAGTTGGTTATTACATATGAATATTTTTGAATTTTTAGAAAGCAAAATTGGCAATATTTTATATCATAGTACCTTATTTTTAATTTTATATATCCTACTACGTTTATTTAAAATTCCAAGAGATATAATTTTTTTAATTATTTCAACATTTTTATTATCTTATATTTTACTCTTATGGATAGAATATTTCTCTTTAAAAAGAAAAAGCCGAAAAATCATAGATCAAATTGACGAATTACAAGAAAAATATTTAATCACTGAACTGTTAAAGAAACCAAAAAATTTAGAAAATCAAGCCTACTATTATGCTCTTTTAAAAGCTACGAAAGCTATGAATGATAAAATAAGTGAATTAG
>CALVPL010000066.1 GCA_944351315.1 uncultured Bacilli bacterium
TTCATATTCACGAGAACCAACAGCAAGTTCGGCAGCTGCTTCTACAGTATGAACACCATGTAAAGATTCAATTCTTTCAATTAATTTATCCTTTCCAGAATCTTCACTATTATAAACTAAATCCAAGCAAGCTTGATCAATAGCCACTGGATCTAAACTAGCTAAAATACCAATATCTTGCATACATGGAGCAGAAGCATGCCCATCACAATCGCAATCTACAGAAATGTTTTTCATAATATTAATATAAACTGCATTTCCTTTAAAGTAATTTACAACACTTTCTGCAGCATCTGCCATTGCTTCCAAGAAATGATCTTGTTCTGGTAGATTATTAAACAATTGCGTTTGATCATCAATTACACCAGCTGTATGAATTAATGTTTTACCAGCACTTGAAGCACAACCAATAGAAAGTTGTTTTAAAGCTCCACCATATCCTCCCATAGCATGTCCTTTAAAATGAGATAAAACTAATAAAGAATCATAATTAGCTAGATTTTTTCCAACATAATTTTTCTTTAAAATTTTACCATTTGGAATATCTAATTCCATATCAGGTCCTTCTGCATCCATTAAATCAAATGGAAAATATTTTTCCCATTCATGTTCCTTAATTAATTCACGATGCTTTTCAGTTGAGTTTCTAGCACCTTCATAAGCCGTATTACATTCTACAACGGTTCCATTTACATGATGCACCATATCTTTAACAAACTCAGGTCGCAAATAATTTTGATTTCCTTGTTCGCCTGAATGCATCTTTACAGCAACTTTTCCTCCCAATTTTTTTCCTACGGCTTCATAAGCCTTAATAATATTTTCTGGAGTAATGTCCTTAATAAAATATACTTTAGATTTTTCCATTTTTATCATCCTTTCTTATTACAAATTTATTTTTAACTTTTTCACTATAATTATATAACAACTTATGTCTTAATTCAAAAACGCAAAATCAAATTTATCCTAACTTTTCATACTCTTTATCAATAACAGGTTCACACCATTCATTAGAAGTATTTTCGCCAGGAACTTCAATAGCTATATGACTAAATCATGAATCTTTTTTAGCACCATACCAATGTTTCACATTTGCAGGAATTGTAATAACCATCCCAGGTTCTAAGGAAACAGCATCTTTTCCTTCTTCTTGATACCAACCATATCCAGCAGTACAAATCAAAATTTGTCCTCCACCTTTAGTTGCATGATGGATATGCCAATTATTACGGCATTCCGGTTCAAAAGTTACATTAGCTAGAAATAAAGCACATTCCTCTGGATTTGTTAAAGGATTTAAATAACTTTGTCCTATAAAATATTTTGCAAAAGCATCATTTGGATTTCCTAATCCGAATGCTCCACCTTTTTTCTCATCATGAATCATAAAATCACCTCCTCATATAATTTTTTTACTCACTAATAGATACTTGGATACTTTCAGATCCTAAAATATCTTCTAATTCATCCGGATTATCTATTTTCCCAATTCGGGTATAACTATACGGTGTAGAAAAAGATTCATAAAAAATCACTAAACAATCTGTACCATACAACATGATATCTCCATTTTCTATTCGACCTATTTGTGATGAGTTACTCGGCAAATCTTCTTCAAAATAATAATACTTTTCATTACCATTTAATTCTTGCATTTCAATATGCAAAGGTAATCGTTGAATAAACTCTTTTGTCGTCTCATTATTTTCTAACGTAGCAGTAAAAATCATATCATTTACATTTATTGATATTTTAAAATTTTCTTGATTCATAACTGTACTTCCTCCTTCATTCGTCTGTGTTGTAGGTATTAAATTTTGTTCTAAATCTGTTTTAAAAAAAGCAAAAAAAGCAATTACGAGAACAACAACTAAAACAACAATTCCTATTAACCAACGCTTCATATAACACTACATGATTTTAGCAATCCATTCATCAATCTCAGCATCCGTTGTAATTATCTTATCTTGTTCACCATCATTAGCAGAAAAAACTAAATTTAATTCACCTTTAATAGTGGAATTTGGAAGTAAATCTTGATAGTCCTTAAATGAATGGCCAATCCAACCGGCATTTGAACTAGCTACAAGCACATCCTTACCAGATAAATCGTATTCTTTTAAAAATTTTTTCATAACTGGACTAATTCCATACCACCAAGTACACGTAATTAAAACAAGTTTAGAATAATGAGATAAATCTATTCCTATATCTTTAATTTCAACATCTCGTTTTAACTCATTATTTTGCCATTCTTCTACTACTGCATCATAATCCTCTGAAAAAGGAATTTTAGGTTCAAGTTCTAAAATATCCGCATCAAGCTTTTTTTGAACTTCTAAAACTACTTTCTTACTATTTCTAGAATAGCTATAATAAACAACTAATGTATCTTTCATCGATTTCAAGATTCCTTTCCATCTTCACTATAAACCTTCTGAACAATTGGAAATGCTTTCCAAGCAAGAGGCCAACCACAATAAAATGCTAAATGAGTAATAACCTCCACAATTTCTGTTTTTGTAATACCGTGTTCTTTTCCCAAACGAATATGTGATTCAAAAGGTCCATCAACTATACCCTTACCAAATAAACCAGCTATAGTGATCATACTACGATCTCTAGGACTTAATAATTCTTCTCTAGACCAAATTTCCCCAAACAAAACATCATCATTAAGTTCAGCGAATTTAGGAGCTAAATCACCTAATTGCTCTCTTCCGGCCGTTTGTTTTTTCAAATTTCATCACTTCCAACTCAATAATATCACTTAAAGTACGCTCCAAGTCAAGAAGAAGCCTTTTTGCTTTACATCTCCAAAAAAAGTTAATTTAACAACAATTGATTTAGGATTAATTTTATTTTTAATAATACATTTCTATTTTCATTACCTAATGGTATTACAGCTTAAAAATTTTAAGTTAAAATAGTTTGCCTGTGTTACAATATTTTTATGATCTCACTTATCTAAAATTGACTCTTATTAAAAGGAGATGAAGTATGTCTAGTTATAACATTAGTATAGAACAAGAAATTTCTTTTAATGAAAATACAAAATATATATTAAATCAAATTGAAGCAAATTTAAAAAATATAGATGTTTTAAAAAAAGATTTCTATTTTGAAATGTCAAAAAAAGAAATAATCGAAAGTTTTAATAAAGTATTGTCATCGCTAAAAAACTGGAAAAAATATTTCCAGAATAAAGAAATTTATCATATTTTAAAAGAATATAAAGAATTAGAAAGTAATATATCAGAGTTAGAACTATGTCTAGTCGATTATGATGCTATATTTCATTGCGAAGGCATATCGTATGCTTTATACCAAATTGGAAATCTTCTTTTAACATTAATATCCTAAAAAAGAAAAAGTTATAAAAAAACGATTTTCCCCTATAATATAAGGAAAAATCGGTATTTTCTAATGGCAGAGGCGGCAAGACTTGAACTCACGACATTTGGTTTTGGAGACCAACGTTCTACCAACTGAACTACGCCTCTAATAAAAGAACAATCTTATTATATCACGTAAAAAAGGACATTTCTAGTATTTTTTACATAAAATATGTTAGGTGATAATATGATAATTGAATATACCTCAAAAGAAAAAGACTTATTAGCCCGAATTATGCGAGCCGAAGCACTAGCTGAAGGAGATTTAGGAATGCTCATGGTAGGAAATGTTGTAGTAAACCGTGCTTTAGTAAATTGCTACACTTTTAAAAATGTAAATACCATAAGTGATGTAATTTATCAACCAAATCAATTTGTAGGAACAAATAGTTCATTGTTTGAAGCAACTCCAACTGCATTAGAAAAACAATTAGCTGAAAGAATACTAAAAGGCGAATACTACTATCCAGCTACCCATGCTTTATGGTTTTATGCTCCTGGTACAAATCAAAATTGTACTTCAACTTGGTATAGTCAACCAATTGCCGGTCGTTATAAAAATCATTGTTTTTATAAACCAAATGATGGTGAATGCGATGAAATTTACTAATTAAATCATAGATTTTAAAAAAAGACATCAAAAAAGATGTTTTTTTATTAACAAAAAAATCAAGAGGAAACCAAATTTCTCTTGACTTAGATTATTTCAAATTCTTAAATTTTTATGGAATGATTAACTTTTGTCCAACACTTAACACATTTGTCGCCAAGTTATTTCGATTCATAATGGCTGTTACAGTAGTTCCAA
>CALVPL010000067.1 GCA_944351315.1 uncultured Bacilli bacterium
AAAAACCCAAGTGTAACTTATGGTATGTGGCAAAACTCAACTGTAAGAGATATTTTAAGAAATCCTACTTATATTGGAAATCTTGCCCAAGGTAAGCAATATAAAGTTAGTTATAAAATGAAATATCGTAGAAGAAATGCACAAGAAGATTGGATTGTCGTAGAAAATGCTTGTCCAGCAATTATTGATAAGGAAACATTTGAGATTGTCCAAAGTATGGCAGATAAAAATAGAAATAATTATGGCAAAGAATTACCATATTTGTTAAGAGGTTTTTGTTATTGTAAAGACTGTGGGCATAGAATGGGTATTGATAGAAGTAAATACATCAAAGCAGACGGCGAACAAGTCGAAAAAGCATATTGCATTTGCTCGCTATATAAAAAATATTCAAAACGTGGGTTATGCACTAACCATAAAGTCAACTACTTTGAACTTGAAGAGGCTATTTTAAAAGATGTTAGAAAGCAATGCAAACAATTTGTTAAAACAAGCAACCTTGAAGAACTACTAAAACAAAATGACAAAACTTTGAAAATCAAGGAAGAAATGGAAAATAGATTAAATAAAATCACAAAACAAATTGACTTACAAGACACTTACATTGATAAAGTTTATAAGGACAAAGTAAAAGGTATTATCGACGAAGAGATGTTTTTAAGACAATACAACCTACTAACTCAAGAAAAAACTAAACTAAAAAATGATAAACACGAACTTGAACTTAATTTATACCAATTAGAAAATAAAATCAATTCAAAAGAAAATGAACAATATATCAATGTTATCAATGAGTTTTTAAAACTTAAAAAACCAAGTAGAGAGTTATTATCAGCCTTAATTGATAAAATTACTATTGATAGCGACCAAAATATTGAAATTACATACAATTTCAAACCAATTTTTTAAATTTTTTCTCACTTTTAAGTGTATGAACTGAAGATCAAGCTCGCGAGGGATTTAGTTTATCCGAACAAGAAAAACGATTAAGGGCTATGTGTGAGTATAAAGGTTATGAAATATATAAGCTTTACAAAGATTCTGGTATAAGTGCTAAAACTGGTAATTATAGACCTGCTTTTGAAGAACTATTACAAGATATAAAAGATAAGAAATGTAATACTATTGTTGTATTAAAACTAGATAGATTAACTCGTTCAGTTTATGATTGGGAGAATATCTTAAAATTTTTAGAAGAAAACGATGCCTATTTAGATTGTGCAAATGATGATATTAATACTACTAATGCTAATGGAAAAATGATTTCAAGAATATTAACATCGGTTTCACAACAAGAAATAGAAAGAACTAGTGAGAGAACTAAAATAGGACTTACTGGTGCAATTGCTTCTGGTCATATTCCAGGTCATACACCATTTGGTTATAAACGAGATGGAAAACTAATGATACCAGACATTACAACAAAACATATTGTTGAAAGAATGTATCAATTATATTTTGAGGGTAATTCTTATCAAACAATTGCTAATATCTTTAATGAAGAAAATGTTGGTAATAAAAAATGGAGAGATAATACTATACTTGAAATGATAGAAAATCCAATTTATAAAGGAGACTATTTGCATGGTAAGAAAACAAAACATCCTACCTATTATGAAGATGTAGTTGAGCCAATAGTTAGTAAAGAAATGTGGGAAAACTGTCAAGTTCAGCAACAAAAGAATTCTAGAAGTTATCAAAGATACCAAACTTATTTATTTTTACAAAAATTAAAATGCCCAGTTTGTGGAAGAATTATGGGTGGTAAAGCAACTTATAAAAAGAAATTTGATAGAACTTATTATTACTATGGTTGTAATGAATGTAAAAATAATATTAAGGAAAATTATATTGAAGAATCAATATTAGAATTACTTGGAGATATATTTGAATATGATTCAGTTGTTAATGAATTCTTTCTTCCAATGATTAAATCTAAACTAACTAACCCTAAAGAAGAAATAGAAAAAGAGATTAAAAATCATCAAGCAAAAAGAGAAAGAATTAAACAAGCATATATTAATGGCTCATTTACTTTAGAAGAACATGATAAAGAAGTTAAATATGTTGATGATACTATTGCCGAACTTGAAAGACAAATATTAGAGCAAGAACAAGTAAAAGAATTAAAATTTACACCAGAAGACATTTTAATTAAAAGAGATATGGACTTTATCAATAGAGTTAAACTTCCAATGCTATATAAAGCAATAGTTGAGTGTTGGGATGACTTGGATCGTGAAGAAAAATCTAGAATCATAATGAATTATATTGATGATATTAAACTAACTAAAAATAGTTTAAATCAATATGTAGTTGAAAGTGTTAATTTTAGAACTACATTCTATAAAGATTTTAAAAAGTTATATGATGATGGATTCATAGATTGGAAAAGAAAATTTATATATGATTTTAATGGTATAAGAATAGATAGTAAAGTTCGTTATAGTGAATATATGCCATTTAAAAAAGTATATGAATATTTAAAAAGATTGAGTGACTGCTATGATGTATCATTCTATAAGGGAACATATTATAAAGATACTGAAAAAGTAGATATGCTACCTTTAAAGAAAGGCGAAGTAATTGTTAGAATGTTTCCTACTGAAGTAGATGATTCAAATAAAGATAAAATTGGTATGGGTATGATTTGTGTTAGTGATAGTCCTAATGATATACATGTAGATTATCATGATTTATTTGAATCAATACCAGAATAAATATGAACACGTTTTGTTGAAACAAAGTTTCAATGAAAGTGGGAAAAGTATTTATTTTGGACCTTTATGTAGTTTTAACCATTACGAAGTTTTGGTTATTACGAAATAAGGTAAAACAGATTCTAAGGTGTTAAACCTTAGCCCACTGGATATTTTGTATGGAACGTACAAAATTCCTAGGGGGTTAGAAATTTTGGATGACCAAAATGACCACTCAAGTGGTCACTTCTAGAAAGGAGGAAAACTATGTCAGACCTTGCTTATTCATTACATTTAGGTAGTGATAAAAATAGAAAAAATATATCTAAACAAAATTGTAAAAATAATTTAAGTGGAACAACATCTTTACCTAATAATGCTATTCAAAATGTAAGACAATTATCAAAAGTTGATAAACATAATTATAGAAAATATGATAATGATCAAGATTTAATAGAAATAGTTAGAGGAACTTCTTCTCCACTTGATGATGTAAAAGAATTATATTTAAGTGAGTTTGAAGAAGCAAGACTAGAATATAATTCTAAGCAATCTAGACCTAGTCGTATGATAGATAATTATTTTGATAATGTTTCTAATAATGAGAAAAAAGATCTTGCTTGTGAAATTATTCTTGAACTTGGGGATAAAGAATATTGGGATACTAAAGATGAAAACTTTAAAAAGAAAATGTCAGAAGTTTATAAAAAACAAGTTGATGATTTAGAAATGCTTGTTCCAAATTTTAAAGTAGCTAGTGCAATTATACATTATGATGAAACCAGTCCACACTTACATATTGTTGGTGTTCCAATTAAATATAAGAATAAAAATGGTATGGAAAAACAGGTTGGTAAGTCAGATGTATTTACTAAAGAATCTTTAATTAGATTACAAGATAAAATGAGAACTTTATGCATTGAAGAATTTAATCAAGTATATAGTTTAGATTCTACTTTAAAGAAAAAACAAAAAGGTAGAAATAGAGATATTCATGTATCTGATATGGATAACTATATTGAAATGAAAAAGCAAATTGAAAAGAATACTGAAAACTTAAAACAAGCAAATAAAAAATCTTCAGAGTTAAAACAAAACTCTAAAGATATAAAAGATAAAATTGATAAATTAAAGATTTCTAAATTAAATAAAGATAATTATATTTTATCAAAAGAAGATAAAGATTCTTTTATCGACTTTATCCAACAAGTTAATGATACAAATAAGGAATATGATAAAATACAAACTTTATCTAATACACTAGTTAATGCTCATGAACAATTAAAAGATAAAAATAATAAAATTAAGACTCTTACTGAAAATAATGAAGCACTTAATCTAAGAGTTAAGACTTTAAATGATACAATTAAGGAAAAAGATAATGAAATATCATTTTTAAAATCTAAAATTCATGATTTAAAAAATACTCTTGAATATTGGAAAGATAAGTTTGAAAAACTAATATCATTCTTACACGATAAACTTCATAGTTGGTATGACAA
>CALVPL010000068.1 GCA_944351315.1 uncultured Bacilli bacterium
GTTTTACATTCAAGATTTACATACCAAGATACTTTTGGGTACACTGAAAATTCGACTCATGAACTTATTTTAAATCAACTTTTACCAGTAGAAACCAAAATTACTTTAGTAGATCAAAAAAAGCAAAAAGTATATACCTATACCATAAAGGATCCTAATGAAGACTTTGGTTATGAAGAAAGTTGTTCAACAGCAGATTGTACAAAAGTGGCAACGATTCCATTTACTTTCTTTAAAGAAGTGGGAAGTGCCGAGCCAAAATATTTTGATGAATCGCAAAACAATGGAGCCATTGATGAAGATTTTCTTTTGATTATCGATTTTTCTTCAGCAAGTAATGTACCTTCCATGACCGATTTTAGTTTCTATTTAACTTTAAATAATGAAACAAGTACTAAAGTGCGAACAACATTAAGTAGCACTCGTAAGAAAGTTCAAATTCATGAAAATGCAGCTGGAAAAATCAACTTTACAACCTCAGAAGTGCCAGCAATTTACTACAACAGTGATTCCATTACAAACGTAGATATTACTTCTGGAATCGTTTATCAAAATATAGATTCCAATCCAATTTTAGATAGTACTTTTACAAATCAAAAATTAGGAGTTCAAGTATGGATAACAAATGAAGCCGGCGAAACACTTGCTAAAGAATATTTAAAAAATCTAACATTTGCCATTCAAGATCAATTCTATTATCCAGAAGACAATGGAGTAACCTATATTCCTTTAACAGGTCAAGATGTTTTAACCATTACTACAAGATCTAGCAATAACAATTTACCTTTAGGAAATTACATAGTACATATGCGAGGATATACTTCCTTAGATGGAAAATATGCTGCATCTTTAAGTGAAAATGAAACGACAGCTTCACTAATTGTAAGTGATACTCCAATAGATTTTGATTACGGGTTACAATTAATCACTGATGAAAGTAAACGAATTCTAAACAAGACAGAAACGAATACAACCTTGAGTTTTGATCTATTAAATACAGGTGCTTTAACAGAACCTAATTTACGAGTTTCTTTATATCAAAAAAAATCTTTAACTGCATATAACCAAGAATATCAATTAATAAACTTGCAAGATTTTGCTACATCTACACTAGATCAAGTAGGATTAAATAGTTATTATGTGGCTAGAGTAGCTAAAACATATGATGGAACCCCAGCAAGTTATAATCATTATGATGTAAACTTAGATCTATCAAAAATGAGTTCCGGCGGTTATGAATTCGTGTTTGAATTATACGATGGTAATAGAAAAATCGGTTCTGTTTCTAAAAAATATATAGTGAGGTGAAAAAAATGAAGTATAAGCTTGTTATTATCTTACTTTTAAGTGCATGTATACTACTACTATCTGGTGTTACGTATTCCGTATTTACTTCGGATGCTTCTTTAGAAGTTCAAGAACAAGACATCGCCAAATTTATTTTTGAAACAGAACAAACCGATCAAATTCACTTGCCAATTCAAGAATTAAAACCAGGTGAAAACACATCCTTTAATTTCTCAGTAACAAATGCAAAAGATGGAAGCCTTAGTAATGTAACCGTGGAATATCAAATCACTTTAAAAACTTTTCATTTCATGCCTTTAGTTTTAGAACTATATAAGAAAAATGGGGAAGAAAAGAAAATAATGACTTGTGATGAAAGTTATAGTCGTGATAGCAACAACGAATTAGTTTGCAATAGTCCAGTTCTTGAAATGACCTATGAACAAGAATCTTTAGATGAATATATTTTAAAAGTTTCTTTTCCAGCAGAATACAATACAAATGAATATGCCGATTTAATTGATGTTTTAGATCTAGAAATCGCTAGTTGGCAAAAATTGGAGGAGTAATATGCAAAGAAAATTCAAGAAAAAATATCTTCTTATATTTCTTTTAGCCATTGGTAGTATTTCTTTAATTGCCTTAGGATTTACCTATGCCAAATATGCTTCAAATTCTATTTGGAATTATTATTTAGGTTCTAAAGGATTTTATTTCACGAGTGATGCGCTAGGAATGCAAACGGTGAAAAATGTAAATACTCTATGGGATGGTGAGGCCGTCGCATTTTCACTAACCAATCAAGAAAATGATTTAGTTTCAACTGAATATGACATCACATATCAAGTAACTTGCACCGTTTTAAATGATGAAAACAATGAATACAGCTGTACCTTAAATGATACAAATAGTAACACATTTTCTGGAACACTATCCAGTTATGAAACTTGCATAAATTATAAAAATGATGGGATGGACGTTTCTAATTATTTACAAAGTGAATGTGAAATAAATGGATATACTTGGCAAAAAGAAGCCGCGGTGAAAGATATGACTTTTAAAGTTACCAAAAAAGATGGATCACCAGTAGAAGAAGCTACAGTAAAAATTGAAGCGACAAGTACCGAGCCTTATAAAAAAACAATCTCTGGTACATTTGAATTAAGAAAAGATCCAACCTTAGCGGGAACAATTTCTCTACAAGCTGTAAAAGATGGAGTTCTAAACAATTTATTAGTAACCAATTCTTATAATGAAGAAAAGTGTATCTCTATAAGTTGGAATCCTGATCAATATCGTCTAGATGAAGAAAAAGAAACTTTTGATTCCTATACGACCAATGATCAAGGATATATCAATTCAGTTACTTTTAAAATGAATCCAAAATACACCAAAAAAATTCACTTTTATGGAACAAATTTAACACAAGAAATAAATGTAGCAGATTACACAGTAACAGAAAACGCAAACTGTCAAAATTAGACAAAAAGATTGATATGAAATTTTATTTGTGCTAATATTAATTAGGAGGTAAATAATGAAGGGTTTGAAGACATTTAAAAAAGTTTTATTTACGATTATTGGAGTTTTATATTTTGCTTTTGCATTATGTATGACAATTTTATTGTTAAATAGAAATAATTACAATGTAACTCAGTTTGGAGATACATCACTAATTATTATTTCGGATGAAGTAGGGATCGAAGGATACGAAAAAGGAGATTTAGTAATTGTTAAAAATACAAAAGTAGAAAACATTCAAAAAGGCGACGTTGTTTTCGGATATAAATTAGAAGATAAAGTAGCTCATGTAGAAATCGGTACTGTTGGTGAAGTTTATCCAGAAGAAGAAAGTATTTCCTTTGAAAATGGCGATACATATTCTAAAAAATTTATTGCTGGAAAACCAGAAAAAGTTTATAGCGGAATTGGTTCAGCTTTAAGTGTTATAACTTCACAATGGGGATTCTTATTTATCGTATTATTACCATGTTTCTTAATTTTCATTTATGAAATTTATGCATTAATTATTGAAATTAAGTATGGAGCAAATGAAGAATAGATGTCTTAAATAGGCATCTTTTTTAAAGAAAATTTGAGTTTTCGTAAAATTTGATGCATAGTCAAAACAAAAAGTGGATAAGTTAAAAAAATACAGAAAGTCATAAGATTTTCTGTATTTTTTATCAAAATAAATGCGAAACACCGCTTTGTTTAGTA
>CALVPL010000069.1 GCA_944351315.1 uncultured Bacilli bacterium
TATTGAAATAATTGTATTATCAATTTTTTCAAAATTTCACTTTTGTGAAATCTTTTTGGCGTGGGTTTCTTTCCAATTTATATCTTTCTATCAAAAATCTCTTGACTTTTAATAGTTAGACTTTCTAGTCTAAATTTTCGAGAATCTTTTTCTTTAAAACAGTATCTATATTATCATTTAAAGCCATTTTTAGCAATTCATTTTTGGCAAGAATATGTAATTTTTTTTCATATTCTTCTAATTTTTTTTCGACGATTTTTACAGTATTTCCTACAGCACTTCGCGTGATTTGTAAATTTTCAGCAATTTCACTTAAGGAAAGATTTTCCTCATAGTATAAAGAAAAAATATTTTGTTCTTTTTCGGTTAATAATTCTCTATAAATGGAAAACAAGTTATTGTAATACAGAACTTTATTCATTACCCATCATATCCTTAAATAAGCCATAGATGTATGATTCAATATCAAAGACTTGTAAATCGGTCATTTTTTCCCCTAGACCAATAAATTTTACTGGAATACCAACACTTTCTTTAATAGCCAAGACGATGCCTCCTTTAGCAGTTCCATCTAGCTTGGTTAAGACAATTCCTGTGATATTGGTGATTTCTTTAAAGCTTTCTGCTTGAACGATTCCATTTTGCCCTGTTGTTGCATCGATTACTAGTAAGGTTTCATGTGGAGCATTGGGAATGATTCTTTCGATTACTTTATTCATTTTTTCGAGTTCTTTCATTAAATTTACTTTATTTTGTAAACGGCCAGCTGTATCAATAAATACAATATCTACTTGTTCTTTTTTTGCCTCTTCTAAACCATCAAAAATGACACTTGAAGGATCGGTATTTTCTTTTCCATAGAAATAGGAATCTGTTTTTTCGGCCCATTCTTTTAATTGAGGTACTGCTCCTGCTCGGAAAGTATCGGCAGCAATCATCATTACTTTTTTTCCTTCTTTATGATATTTATAGGCAAGTTTAGCAATTGTCGTCGTTTTGCCAACTCCATTTACTCCTACCATTAAAATTACAGTTGGACCACTTTCTGCCATATTGATTTTATCGGATAAAGATTCGTTATTGACATAGATGATAAAAAGTTCATCGACAATTACTTCTTGTAAATATTTGGTGTCTGTGATGTTTTCTTTTTTTACTCGATCACGAATACGATCCATGAATTTGAAAACTGTATTTACCCCGATGTCGGCCATGATTAAAATATTTTCTAGTTCTTCAAAATATTCTTCACTTACTTTTGTATATTTTATTCCTAATACACTTAGTTTTGAGACAAACTCATCTCGTGTTTTTTCTAATCCTTTTTCATAAGTTTCTAATGTTTCTTTTTTTTCTTCAGTTTCTTTTTTCTTGACTAAATTTTTTAATTTATCAAACAAACCCATAATTTCCCTCCTTATTTTTAATAACTACAGATATCTTCTGGGACATAGCTTTTTAATTCACTATATTCACCGGATGCAGATTTGTACACAATGACTTGTTTTGTTTCATCACATAAATCGCTTTTGTTATCAAAGAATCCTGAATCGATTAAATCTTTTACAGAAACATACATAAAACAATCTGAATCTGTTGGATTTTTGGGATCAAAATTGCTTGGACAAGTTTCTAAATATACTTTTGTTGAAATAACATAGGTTATCGCGGTATCTTGTAATCCGGTTATTTGTTCTTCTAATAAATCTTGTCTTGATTGATTTAGAATACTAAAAACGGCTGTTCCTGCTAATGTCATAAGGACTCCTAGTATGGCGATCACAGTAATTAATTCTACTAAAGTAAAACCTTTTTTTGTAAACATTTCATTCACCTGCTTATATCAAGTATATCATTAAAACTAGACAATTACAATTTTTTGCGATATAATTTTAAAAGCGAAACAACTTTATTTTTTTATTTTTTTGAAAGGAAGGACTTATGCAAAATAATAAAGACATCACGTCTATCGTAGCTTTAGGTGGACTTGGTGAAGTTGGAAAAAATATGTATGTAATTCATCATGAAAAAGAATTACTAATTATAGATGCTGGAGTTATGTTTCCAGAAGATGATTTAATGGGTATTGACTATGTTATACAAGATGTAAGTTATTTAAAAGAACATGAACAGGAAATAAAAGCTTTAATTATTACACACGGACATGAAGATCATATTGGAGGAATTACTTTCCTTCTGCAAAATGTAAAAATTCCAGTTATTTATGCTCCTGGAATTGCAGTGAGTTTAATTAAAAACAAACTAGAAGATGCTCATTTAAATTATCAAGCTTTAGAAGCTTATAATAAAGATACGGTTTTAAAATTCAAACATTTTACGGTGGAGTTTATTAATACAACCCATTCTATCCCGGACAGTTTCGCTGTTGTTATTCATACTCCACAAGGAACGATTTTTGAAACTGGAGATTTTAAATTTGATTTGACTCCAATTGGACCTATGGCAGATTTACATAAGATTGCTAAGATTGGTTCACAAGGTGTTAAGTTGCTTTTATCCGATAGTACGAATGCTTTATCTGAAGGATTTTCCAAATCGGAAAGTTGTGTAGATGAAACTTTAAATGATATTATTTCTAGACATTATGGCCGTGTCATTATTGCCACTTTTGCTTCAAATATTTACCGAATTAAACATATCGTTGAAACTTGTCGAAAGAATAATCGTCAAATTGTTACATTCGGAAGAAGTATGGAAACAAGTATTGATATTGCATTAAATAATGGTTTAATTAAAGATAAAAGTATTTTTATCGATGCCAATAAAGCTAAATCTTTAAAAAGAAATGAAGTTTGTATTTTATGTACAGGTAGCCAAGGAGAACCACTCGCAGCTTTATCCAGAATTGCCAATGGAGTTCATAAACAAATTTCTTTATTAAATGATGATTTAGTAGTATTCTCTTCCAAACCTATTCCCGGAAATGCAGCCAGTATTAATCGCGTGATTAATAAGCTTTATTTAAAAGGTGTAAAAGTTTTCACTTATGAAGAATTTAGTGATATTCATACCTCTGGACATGCTAAACAAGAAGAATTAAAATTAATGCTTCGTTTGGTTAAACCAGCCTATTTTATGCCAATGCATGGTGAATATAGAATGCTTATGGCTCATAAATCTTTAGCTGAAGATTGTGGTATTCCTAGTGATCATGTTTTCATCTGTAAAAATGGTGATGTGATTGAACTTACTAATGAAGGTGTTAGAAGAGGTGCTCCGGTTACCTCTGGAGATGTATATGTCGATGGTTCTCGAATTGGAGATGTCGGATCTTCTATTATTAAAGAACGAAAACTTATGAGTCGAGATGGAATTTTACTAGCTATTGTAAATGTAAATCCATTAACTAGACAACTACTTATTAAACCAAATGTTACAACTAGAGGATTTGTTATGGTCAATGAAAATGCTGATTTGATTGAAAAAATCGAAAAGAAAGTAACTTCTATTGTTCGGGAATCTTTATCGCATAACAATTATAGTTATTTAGATTTGAAAAACCAAATTATTTTAGATTTATCTCCATATATCAGTGCTTTAACGGGTCGACATCCAATGGTTTTACCGGTTATTATGGAAGTAAGACAGAGCGAATAAAAAGCTCTGTTTTTTTTGGTCAAAAAAAGATAACTCTTATGAGTTACCTAATTGACTAATTGATCTAGATCGACATCATTTCGATCGTGTTTTATTTGCTCCCAATTATTGGTTTTCTTAAATAAACAAATAATATTAATAGGAATCCATGTAGCTAAGAATAAAGCAAAGAAGATAATTCCTGAAAAAATATTTTTAGTACTTTTCTTATTATATTTGACAACGAAAATATTCATAGCAACATTTAATAAGTAGAATATAATGAAGAAAAGTATTCCAGAGGCATAGAGATATGAGAAGAAATCAAATAACTCAACCCCTAGTAAATTAAAGGCAATTAAGATGATGGATAGGAAAAATCCTAAAACTACCATCAATGGAGCTGTATACATCATTACCATATCAAAACAAGCTATATTTCCTGTTTTAAAGAAGTTTTTTAGAAGTTTAGCTCCATATACTTTTAAACAATTTAAACAACCACTTGTCCATCTTTTTCTCTGTTTCCAACTTGCCCAGAAGCTTTGCGGATGCTCATCATAAGTTATGGCTTCTTCAACGAAAGCTACTTGAATTCCTCTTAAGGCACATTGTCCTGTAAATTCTGAGTCTTCAGTGATCGTTACTGTATGAAAGCCGTATTTTTGAAGGATATTTTTACGGACCATAAAACCTGTTCCATTAATCGCGGCAGATCCTGAATAGTTCATTCTTGCACGATTAAAGAAGAAGTTTTGAATAAAGTAAAATAATGTATAAGATCCTGTTAACCAGTTGTCGCCCATATTTTTTGCATCTCTAAAGCATTGAGCAACTTCGACTCCTTCACATAAGGCATCATTCATTCTAGCTAGAAAATCTGGATGAACTAAGTTGTCAGCATCAAATACGACAAAAGCATCAAGATCTTCTCTTTTTACTAATTTTTTAAAAGTATCTTCCAGAGCATCTCCTTTTTGTTTTACTGGAACATCACAGTGAATAATGGTTGCTCCAGCTTCTCTGGCAACTTTTTCTGTATTATCTGTACAATTATTCGGAACCACAAAAATTTCATATAATTTTTCTGGATAACGTTGTTTTTGCAAGCTTTTAATCAATGAAGCGATTACTTTTTCTTCATTACGTCCGGCAATAACGATCCCAAACTTATATTTTGGTTTATGTCTACCGAACATACTTTTATGATAATTTTTAAAACCAAATAAACCGGTTATAGCAAAATACATACAATATATAAAGGAAAATGCAAATAAAATATAATAAATTGTTACTACAAAATTTTCCATTTCTTTTCAATCCCTTCTACTATTCGAGTGTAAAGACACCCCTAATTTCTTTAACTCTTCTGCTTCATAATTTCTTGTATCAAATAATTACTCTGCTATCTAATAACGTTTTCTAACCTTTTGGTAACAAAAGTTTATTCGTCTCATCATCAAGATCTAATAAGCTTTTTTCATTGTATTTAAATTTCATCTATTTTTATTGTTAGTTTACGAATACTTGGCATTTTTTTCCAGTAGTTTTTATTATTTTTTGAAAGTTTTTGCCGCATTTGAAAAGCTATCTGTAGATAAACAGGTATTTTTCCTTGGCTACTTTTTCCATAAATTCCCCCATTTTTACTCATCAAGTATATCTAATAATAGTATGTGCTTTTATTTAAAAAATAGTACTACATCAAGTAATACAAGTAAATTATAGTATATTTTGGCGAAAAAAGCAATTACAATTTCGTCATAATGCCTTTTTGGCAGAAACTACCATTAATCTGGGCGTAAAAATTGATCGGCATAAATTAATATGTAAATACAAAGAATAGCAACAATAAAGTTCCTGATATATAAGGCAAATAAGGCTAAAACTCCTACTTTTATTCGCAACTCTGAAGAGCGATAGATACTGCGACATTCAAAAAGAAGAAATACACTCCAGAAAATGGAGATGCCCCAGATTACTATAGGAACTGGTTCTGAAAAAGCCATTAAACTATTAAAAGGTGTATTGGTAAGGAATGTGATTAAGGAAATAAGGGATAAAAGCGAAACAAGTATATAAATACACCCCCGATTCCCTTCAATAATTACTTTTTTAAAAAAGATACTGCTAATATTTACCATGAGTAAAAGAAGGGATACGACAAAGA
>CALVPL010000070.1 GCA_944351315.1 uncultured Bacilli bacterium
TAACGTTTACTAAATTGTGGAGCACGACGAGCTTTTTTAAGACCATATTTTTTACGTTCTTTAACTCGTGGATCTCTTGTAATCATACCAGCTGGTTTTAAAATTTTACGATAAGCTGTATCAGCAGTTTGATCAGTATTTGCATCAAATAAAAGTAATGCTCTAGTAATTCCTAGACGAATAGCACCAGCTTGACCAGCATATCCGCCACCTTTAACTGTAACAGTTATATCGAAACGATTCTCATTATTTGTTAAAGTTAATGGTTGTTTTAAATCTAAAACTAAAATTTTATCAGGCATATATTCATTTACATCAACACCATTAATAGTAATATTTCCTGTACCACTTGTTAATGTAACTTGAGCAACTGCTCTCTTTCTTCTACCTGTAGCTTTCCAACTTTGTTTTGCCATAACTTCCTCCTTAATCCACTTTCAATACTTCTGGTTTTTGAGCTTGATGTTTATGATCTGCACCACGGTAAACAAATAATTTTTTACCCATAGCACGACCAAGTCTTCCATGAGGAAGCATACCTTTAACCGCTCTTTCCATCATTTCTTCTGGATAATTTTGAATCATTTCTTTTGCATTACGTTCTCTAAGTCCTCCTGGATAACCAGAATGATTATAATACATCTTATCTTCTAACTTATTACCAGTTAATTTCACTTTGTCAGCATTAATAATGATTACATAATCTCCACAATCAACACTAGGTGTATAAGTAGGCTTATGTTTACCACGTAAAACTGTAGCAGCTTTACTTGCAACACGACCTAAAGAAATACCACTAGCATCAATAACATACCATTTACGTTCAACGTTTTCTTTTTTTTGTAAAAATGTACTCATGTTTAAAATCCTTTCATCTTTCCTTTAAACTTTTGCTTTCCCAAGGCATACGTTCTCCAGATAAATAAAATGTACCGATTAAAATTATATGCGAATATAGCCCGAAAGTCAAACAAAAAAAGCATTTTTGACATCAAATTTAAAAGGAATTTATCATTTTTCTTACAAATAAACAATTTTCGTTAAATATAATCCTTCAGCTGGAACAACAGTAAATCTTTTTTCTTCAGATGTATTTAAAGCTTCTGCCACTTCTAAACAAGTACGAACTCCTCTTCCAACATCCAATATAGCTCCAACAATACTTCTTACCATATATCGATAAAAACTCTTACCACAAACTTCAATAGTAATAAAATTTAGATCTTTTTTAACTTTTATAGAATAAATAGAAGATTGAAAAGAATCTCTAGATCCACTTACAAAATTATGAAAATCATGATCTTGTAAAAATAAACGGGCACATTCTTGCATCTTTTCTAAATCTAAAGCATATGGAAAAAAATAAGCATAATCTTTATAAAAAGGATTCTTTTTTCCAAAATAAATCTTATAAACATAAGTTTTTTCTTTTACTTGAAATCGTGCATGAAAATCATTATCTACTTTTTTTAAAGACTGTACTGCAACATAAGGAGATAGCATTCTATTCATAACATACTTTAATTTTTTTAAAGAAATGGGTAAATCTAAATCAAAATGAACACATTGATCTAATGCATGAACACCAGCATCGGTTCTTCCTGCTCCCTTAACAACGACTTCCTTTTTTGCCAAAATGCTTAGGACTCTCTCTAACTCATTTTGAACTCCTTGACCATTTTCTAATCGTTGAAAGCCTAAAAATTTACTTCCATCATAAGAAATTCTCGCTAAAATTCTCATACAGCACCTCGATAAATAGATTTTAAAGTTTCATTAAAAGTAACATCATGATCGATTTTATGTCCCTTTTTTTCTAAATACTTAACCAATTCAACGGAAAAAGGCATAGCAACATATTTGTATATTTCATCTTGATAAAAATCATCTATATACTTATATTTTCCATTTTTAGTAAACAAATAAAAAGCTTTAACCGTTTCACAAACAAAATTCATATTATTCTCAAGTAAAATGATAGATATATGATGCTTATACATTAAATTCCGAAAAAATCTTTTAAAATACTCTTGTTCACTATAAATTAATTCTTCAAAAAAATATTCACAAACAATAACTTTCGATTGTAGAAGGAGTACTAAAGCTAAAGAAACTTTTTTACTTTCTTGTAAAGTTAAAGCATTTAAAGAAACAGAATACAAACTAGGTTTTAATTTAACTAATTGTAAAGATTGGATGATTTTCTCTTCATTTGCTTGAGTTTTATCTTTTAAATAATTAAGAACGGAAGTTGTAGAATGAAATTTTCTTCCCAAAACATATCCAGAAGTTGCATCACTTGTTACACCATGAATTTTGGTAGGAAAATTCACTAATATTGAAAAACCATCTCTATTAATAAAATCACTCATTTGGATTGCCATATATTTTCCTCCAATTCTTCTTTTGTTAAACAAATTTTATCTACAATTCCATAATATCCTAATTGAATACTCATATTTACATAGAAAGGTAAAGAAAATCCTAACAACTTCATAATCTTTTCTTCTTGCAAAACAGACAATGTAGACCCTTCAATAGCAACTTTATTATTTTTTATAACAATTAAATAAGAAAAGAGGACAGTACTCTCTATTTGATTTGTAATATAAAAACATTTAATATTTTTTTCTTGCAAAAATTTTAACAAAAATTGTAATTCATTTAAAGACAAAATTCTTGTTAAATCTTCACAAAATAGAAAATCCGGTTTTTTTAATAGCTTTAAAACTAAAGCATAACGACAATTTACATAAGAAGTACCCTTTAAAAATTTATTTAAAAACTTTTGCCATGATGAATCTAAATGTTCAAAATCAACCTCAGCTTTCCAATCAAGAAATTCTTTTCCCTCTAAAAAATAAAATTCACAAGATCCGTTTGTATCTATTAATTGAGAATTTTTAAATAAAGTTTTTAATAAAAGACTTTTACCACTGCCACTTTCGCCTAATAAACAAATGGAATTTTTCCCATCAAAAGAAAGAGAAAAATCTGTTAAAATCTTTTTCCCATCCAATTGTAAATCAAACAAATTTATATGACAGTACTTCTCCATGTTCATCACTACTCTATATTTTAAAATAGAAAAAAAAGAAAAGAAAGAAAAACTTTCTATTCTTCAGGAATTTTTATAATAAACTCTCCAGGTAATGAATACATATATTTTTCTCTTGCATATCGTGCAACATAATCCGGATCATGTAATTTCGTTACTTCACTAGTCAAACTCTCTTCTTCTTTTAATAAATCATCATAATAAGAAGTTAAACTAGCTATTTGTTGTTTATTATCAACTATTTGCAACCAATCGCGAAAAATAGACACAAAAGATAGACCAACTAAACCTATAAAAAAAACAGATAAAAACAAAAATCGCTTTTTAGCTTTATTTGAACCTTTCCTTTTCATTCTCTTCACCTATTTATACATCTATAACAGATTATATCATCGCCGAAAAATTTTTTCAATTTTAGAAGGAAGAAAAGAACTCAACTTGACATGTTTTTGTAAAATATCAAACACTACAAAACCAAATAAAACAAAAAGTAAGAAATAAATGTGTATAATCCCATCATTTAATTGATACATTAAATAAACATATAATAAAACAATATTAATTACAAATAGAATAGTTGTTAAATATTTCATAGGTATTGAGTAAGTCTCAGAAATTTTAAAATGCCAACGTGTTGCTATATGAAAACCAAAACCAAATAAAAAGGAAAAAAGAAAGGATAAAAGTTGAATAATCTCATCCATTATTTAAATAATTTAGCCATAAAACTCTCTTCTTTGACTTTTCCTTTACCATTCTCTAAATATTGATAACTAGTAATTTTTCCTTTAATTCGAACATTTCCATCATGCGTATCTAATTTTAAAATTTCAAGACCACTTCCCTTTAATAATAAAATTCCCATAGTTGTTTCTAATAAAAATTCTTCATGATCAAAACTACTTATTTTTTTTACACCTGTAATATAAATTTCCCGTCGATCAATAATTTTGACTTCATGATTAGACGGTACTAAAGGAACAGTATTTTCCGTCTCCATTTTTATCACCTAGAAAAATATATGCCAAACGAAAAAAATAATTCCCAAAAAGAATTATTTTTAATGAAATTCACCACGAATTTTTTTTAACTCTAAATGATCATCCAAACTTTTCAAACTATTTTGTAAAGAATTTAAATCGAAAAAGGAAAGAACATAAACTGTTAAACCTAAAATTTCTCTGGGAATAAACTGATCTTTTAAAATTTTAAATAATTCATCATTTTTATCAAATGTATACAAAACATATTTTTCTATAACAGAATCTTTGACAATACAACTAGCTGAAGAAGAATAAAAAGCAAGATGCTGAATCAACTTAAGAATCGTTTGATATTCCTGAATATCGTAAATAAATGAAAAAGAATTTTGAACATAATCAACTAAAAACTCTAAAACAGATATATGAAAAAAAGATAAATGTAAAGAACAATCTCCCATATCTTGACAACAAAAAGATATACCAGCTAAAGAAGGAAATTCATCAGTTACAAGATGAAATCCCATTTTCCGAATAATTTGACATAAAGAAAAGATTTCATATTGATTATCTTCTGTAATTTGTAAAACTAATTGTTCTGGAGTTGCCAAAATAACAGGCATATTATTTCTTTCACACCAACTAGACAAATTATGAATTAAAGCAATTGGATACATCTGAAAGTGTTCTAATATTTCCATTATATCCCCCCAACCATGGAAAAAATTCTAGTTGCCTAGAATTTATTCTGCAGAATCTTGTTTATTATATTCTGTCAAAATCGCATCAGTAAATTCACTACGAACATCTGGATTTATTGGATGACAAACATCTCTGTACTCACCAGTTGCTGTTTTTCTGCTTGGCATAGCAATAAATAAACCATTATCACCTTCAATAATACGAATATCATGAATAGCAAACGCATCATCGATTAAAACCGAAGCAATTCCTCTCAATCTTGAATTTTCTTTTGTGATCTTACGAACACTAACAGATGTAATTTTCATCATTTACTCTCCTTCTAAAGTCCATCAACTTACTTACATTGTATAGCATAAATTAGATTATTTCAAGCTTTTTACGCAAGTTTGACAACAACATCTCCAATAATAACATCCGAATAATTAAAACTTTTCTCTATGCCATTAACCAAAACTGTAAAAACATATGGATACACTCCTGAAACTACACCATAATATTCAAAATTTTTATTACGCAATCCATATACTTGAACAGTTACATTTTTATTTAAATAACTTCCTATTTTTTCTCTAACAATATCGAGATTCATAATCCTCCTTACCTTGGAAATCCAACATACATCATTCCAGTACTTATAATCCCGCCCATTCCATTTGCTCCATACTTAGTTTTTGAGAGCAAATTTACTAAATCAATTTCTTTATTTCGTTCACTCATTGCCAGTACAGTCGCGATAATCGCGGGATCTAAAGCATGAATATTCACACGTTTTGGAGAACTAGCAAAATTAGCTCCAGCTCGAATCAACTCCTCATAATTACTTTGACAAGCCCCAGCAATAATAACCAATTTTTCATGGCTTTTCTCATATTTGCGAGCCTCTTTTACAGCTCGAACAAAATTTTCCGTATTTTTATAATTACGAAGATCATTAATTCCACCTTTTTTGGGATAATATGCATCATGACCAGTAATAATCACAATATCGGGTTGATATTCAATTAATAAGTTTTTTATTTGTTTAGCTACTTCTTTCTCTTCTATTTTTTTACCTATTGCCATAACTTTATTTCTTTTATAAAATTTTAAACATCTTTCCAAGTAATCTTGATCGGCATCAATATGTAAAACTTTACCAGGCAAATAAAAAAAATCTCCTCGCATAGCTAAATCATCCAATAAAAAAGAATCTTCTTCACTATCCCGATCTTCTTTTACATACAAAACCAAATCTTCTAATGGAGCATCGGCATATAAACGAACTTGTTCTCCTTTTAAATAGGCTACTTCTCCTCGGATATTCAAGATCTTAAAAACAACATCATGATTATAGCTAATTCGCGTTACAAGATCTCCTACCTGAAATACCATAAGCTTCACCTAAAAAAATATATGAAAAAAACTAGCAAAACTTTACTAGTTATTCAATTTCTTAAATATTTCTACAAAAACTTCATAAGGTATCTCTTCAGCTCGAACATTTAAAGAAAAATGATTTTTTTCCAAGACAAAAGAAATAGATTCCCAATCATAATCTTTTAAATTATTTTTTAAAGTTTTTCTTTTAAATGCAAATGCCTTTTTTAAAAAAGAACTAAAAGAGAAAATATCTAAAGAAATAATCTCTTTTTTCCGAATAAAACGAACAACCGAACTCATTACTTTTGGTGGTGGTGAAAAAGAAGAAGGAGAGACATCAAATATTTTTTCAATTTCAAAAAAATGTTGTAACAAAACGGTAAAATATCCATACTCCCTAGTTCTTGGTAAGGCAGAAAAACGCATTGCTACTTCTTTTTGGACTAATAAAGTCATTCCAGATATTAAAAGAGAACTTGTTAATAAGTGTTCAATAATTGGTGTAGTTATATAATAAGGAATATTAGCTATAACATAAATATGAGTATAATTTTTCTTTATATCAGCTGCCAAATCTCTTTTTAAAAAATCATCAAAAATAATTTGAACACGTTCACTTTGAAAAGAATCTAAAATGTCTTTCATTCTTTCATCAATTTCATAACAAATTAAATCACATGATTTTTGAACCAAATATTTCGTTAAAGCCCCCTTACCTGGCCCGATTTCAACAATTAAATCATGAGAAGAAACCTCAAAAGTATTGGCAATTTTTTGTAAAACATTCTCATCCTTTAAAAAATTTTGACCTAAACTTTTTTTTGCAACAATTTTTTCCACAACATCACCATCTTACAAACGTAATATAACACAGATACTTTAGTCAATCAAGAGATCAAAAAAACTTATCCGAAGATAAGTTTTATATTAAAAACCTATTCTTAAAACATCATAGCTCTTAGTTTTTCTTCCAACATACTTTGAAGCATCACTTTCACTAGGCATCAATAAATCCAAATCGTTTCCTAAAACTCCACGATCCAAAACAATAGCTATAATAGGCTCACTTGAAATGTTTGGAAGTTCAAAACGCACAATCGAACCACAAGGCAAATTACTAGAAGAAGCAACGATTCTTACTGTTCCATATTCTGAATCTGGATAAGTGGTTGTTCCATCTTTTACATAATAATCTGAACAAGCTAAATTTCCACTACACAATGGACAGTTAGCCCCATATCCAGTGATATCCCCAGTATAAGTATCTTTAGCACTATATAAATCATTTTTCAGATCTTCTTCTAATTTTAAAGCCATGGTAGATAAATTTATTACACGATTACTTGCATTATTCGAAACAGTTGCCATTTCTTTAGTTGTACTAACATTTGCGACAAAAACAAATAAAATTAATAAAACCAATTGAACGGTAAGACAAATATTTCTTTTTAACTTAACCATTACTTGCACCTCGTTTTACAAGATCATGATATCATACCTACACTAAAATGTCAAAAACGGTTCGTACATTTTCATTAGTAACTTTTTCCAGTTGACTTTTAGAAATATTTAAATATTCACAAATAAAATCTGCAATCAATAAAATATTTTTTGGCGAATTTTTTGTTCCTCGATAAGGATGAGGAGTCAAATATGGACTATCTGTTTCTAAAACAATGTGTGGAAAAATAGAGGGCAAAAGTTCTTTAAGATGACTATTTTTAAAAGTAACTACTCCATTAATTCCCAATTTGTATCCCATTTTAATATAAATCTCTGCAACTTCTAAACTTCCTGAAAAAGAATGAATAATTCCTTTTACTTTAGGAAATTTTTGTAATATTTCAATAGTATCTTTTGTTGCTTCACGAGAATGAATGACAACAGGTAAAGAGTATTTTTCAGCTAGAATCAACTGTTTTTCAAACAATTCTTTTTGTTGTTCTTTACTATCTTTATTATAATGATAATCTAATCCTATCTCGCCAATGGCCACAATTTTAGAGTCTTGTAGATGTTTTTCTAAAAAAAGTAAATCTTCTTCTTGATAAGTAGTTACAAATTCAGGATGAATACCTAAACACCCATAAACACTATCTTGATTTTTCACTAAAGTTAAAACTTCTTCATTACTTTTTTGATCACAACCAGCAACAATAAACTTACTTACATGATTTAAAAAAGATTCTTTAAAAACTTCTGTAAGAGAATCATAATATTCTTTATATAAATGACAATGAGTATCTACTAACATTTTAGTCTTCCTTATTTGCTGCAATCTCAGCAAGTTTTTTTGAACTATCTATTCTCATAAAAATTGGAGTTGGATCCATTACACAATATTTATGATCCTGATTAAATGTAAAAGATGAATCCTGAATTTGTAATTGTCTAAAAATTTCCTCTGAAGTATCAGGTAAAAAAGGTTTTAGAAAAACAGCACAAACTCGAATACTTTCCAACAGATTATATAGTACAGTTTCTAAACGTTCCTTTTTTGTTTCCTCTTTTGCTAGACTCCAAGGCATCGTATCATCTATATATTTATTACTTGCTCGTAGAGTATCAAAAATTTCATCAAGAGCAGCTCCAATCTCTAATTTCATCATTCTTTTTTCAACGCGTTCTTCCAAACTATTCACGATTTCAATGTAAGAAGAATCTACTTCTTCTAAAATGTTTTTATTTTCAATTTTCCCTTCAAAATATTTTTTAGCCATCGAAATAGTTCGATTCACTAAATTACCAAGGACATTAGCTAAATCACTATTAATTCGTTCAATGATAAGTTCATAAGAAATCGTTCCATCACTTTGAAAAGGAATTTCATGCAATAAATAATAACGAATTGCATCAACTCCAAATATAGAAACTAAATCATCAGCATACATAATATTTCCTTTACTTTTACTCATTTTATCATTATTCATTAAAAGCCAAGGATGTCCAAATACTTGCTTAGGTAATGGTAAATCCAATGCCATTAACAAAATAGGCCAATATATTGTATGAAAACGAATAATATCCTTACCAACTAAGTGTAAATCAGCAGGCCACCATTTTTGAAAATTTTCGTTGCCTCCAACAATATCATAACCAATATTGGTAATATAATTAGACAAGGCATCAATCCAAACATAAACAATATGCTTATCATTAAAAGGAACACGAACTCCCCAATCAAAAGAAGTTCTTGAAACACATAGATCTTGCAAACCCGGTTTTAAAAAATTATTAATCATCTCATTTTTACGAGCTTCAGGTTGAATAAATTCAGGATGACTTTCAATATATTCTATCAATCTATCTTGATATTTAGACATTCTAAAGAAATAAGATTCTTCACTTCTTTTTTTGACTTCTCTACCACAATCTGGACATTTTCCATCCACAAGTTGATTTTCTGTCCAAAAAGATTCACAAGGAGTACAATAAGAGCCTTCATATTGATCTAAATAAATATCACCTTGATCATATAGTTTTTGAAAGATCTGTTGAACAATTTTTTTATGATGTTCATCTGTAGTTCGAACAAATTTATCATAACTTGTATTCATAACATCCCAAATTCTTTTTATTTCCCGGGAAATATTATCGACGAATTCTTGAGGAGTTTGACCATTTGCCTTAGCTTTTTCTTCTATTTTTTCGCCATGTTCATCGGTTCCAGTTTGAAAATAAACATCAAAACCTTTCAATCTTTTATAACGAGCAATTGCATCGGCTAAAACAATTTCATAGGTATTTCCAATATGTGGTTTTCCAGAGGCATAAGCAATCGCGGTTGTAATATAAAATTTTTCCATATTTATCTATCCTTTCCAATAAAAAAAATCATGAACATAAGGACGAATATAAATCCGTGGTACCACCTTAATTCATGATTGATCATGCACTCTACTCTTAACGCGAGAAAACGTTTCAACTCCAGAGCCATCTTCTATAATCTTTCTTTGTTTATTTTCACCAACCATAAACTCTCTAAAAAAGAAAAAATTATATACTCTTTCCTTCTTCATTGATTAAGGATATTTTAACAGATTTTTCTTAAAAGTCAACATTGGAAAAAGACACTTGTTAAAAAAGTGTCTATAAAATATCAATTTTATTGATTAGTAATTTATTAATAAACTGTAAAAAGTTTTTTTGTTCTTCAATGATCGGCTGTGCCGAGAACAAAACAATCAACCCGACTACATCAGTAGAAATAATTAATGGAATGATATAATAGTAATTTTCTTCCATCTCATTTAAAAGTTTTTCTTTATAAACAGATTCATAAGTTTCCCGAGTTTCCAATAATTTTAATAATTTAGTCGTCAATGATATATGTTTAAATTCGTTTTTAAAAGCTGCGATAACTTGTTCACGGTCAAAAAGCAAAATAGAATAATTCATAATATCATAAGCTATTTCACATAATTTATTAGCCAATTCTTGATAATTTAAAAGTCGTGAATGTTTTTGTAAACATATTCCATTAGAAGAAACAAAAATTTCTAAATTTTCTCCATCTCGAATTCCTAAAGTTCTTCTTATTTCTTTTGGAATCACTATTCTTCCTAATTCATCAATTTTTCGAATAACACCTGTATCCTTCACTTCAAAAATCCACTCCAATCTATAAAATAGTTTGAGAAGATTTTAAAAATTTATACTTCCAAATCCGTAGCAATTAATTGAATTAATCGAACAATATCATAAATAAAATGATGTTTTAATCCAAGAAGATTTAAAGTAATGACAATTTTACGATTTTCATATTTTAATTGAAATTTAGGATTAATATTATAGGCTTCCAAAAAGAGTTTATCACCTTTAACATTAGAAGAAATTTCTGGTGGAAGAGAAATCGAAATAAAACGATCTGTTTGCTTAACATCTGTGATTTTTAACCGTTCAGCAAGCTTTTCAAACCATTCTTCATACATATAAACTTCCATTTCTGGCGAAATATTTCCAAAACGATCCACAATTTGCTTTTTAATTTCTTCCATTTTCTCATAAGAATCAATTTCATTAATCATTTGATGAATTTCAATACGAACAGATTCATCTTCTACATAATTTTTATCAATATGCGTTTCTACATTAATTAAAGATTCTTTACTATCTTCTTCTTCAAATACTTCTTCACCTTTTAACCGTTTCATCTCTTCTTCAATCATCTTCATATAAAGACTAATTCCAACTGAATCGACAAAACCAGCCTGTTCACTTCCTAAAATATCTCCAGCTCCTCGAATAGATAAGTCTCGCATCGCGATTTTATAACCGCTTCCAAGTTCTGTAAAATCACGAATAGCTTGAAGACGTTTCACCGCGATATCATTTAACATCTTATTTTTTTGATAAAGTAAATAAGCATAAGCGATTTTATTGCTTCGACCAACACGTCCCCGCAATTGATACAATTGACTTAATCCAAAATAATCGGCATCATAAATAATTAAAGTATTGGCATTAGGAATATCGATACCAGTCTCAATAATGGTTGTACTTAGCAAGATATCAAATTGATGATCCACAAAATCTTCCATAATATTGTCTAACTCTTGTTTATTCATTCGACCATGAGCATAACGAATTCTTGCTTCTGGAACAAGTCTTTTTAAACGCGACAAGATTTCTTCAATCGTTTCAATTCGATTATATAAAACAAAAATCTGACCTTCTCGAGCTAATTCTTTATAAATAGCATCTTTAACTAATAAATCACTTTCAGAAACAACATAGGTTTGTACTGGATATCGGTTTACTGGAGGAGTATCAATAATAGATAAATCCCGAAGCCCAGATAAAGCCATTTTTAAAGTTCTTGGTATAGGAGTTGCAGATAAAGTTAATACATTTACATCGTTTTTAAATTCTTTAATTTTTTCCTTATGAGTTACTCCAAAACGTTGCTCTTCATCTACTACTAATAAACCTAAACGTTTAAATTTGATATCATCACTAAGTAAACGATGAGTTCCAAAAACCATATCAATTTTCCCTGATTTTAAATCTTCTAAAATTCTTTTAACTTCCTTAGGAGTCGTAAAACGATTCAATAAAGCAATTTCAATGGGATAATCTTTAAATCTTTCTAACGCCGATTCATATTGTTGTTTAGATAAAATGGTAGTAGGACATAAATACATAACTTGAAAATTATTACAAATGGTTTTAAACATAGCTCGAAATGCTACTTCTGTTTTACCAAATCCAACATCACCACATAGTAAACGATCCATAGGTACAGTGGAATCTAAATCACGAAATATATCCCGAATAGCCCGCGTTTGATCACGTGTCTCTTCATAAGGAAAACTTTTTGCAAAAATATCTTCCTCAGGATAATCTTGATAAGCCACTCCAACAACTTGATTTCTTTTAGCATATAAAGAAATCAATTCCTTTGAAATATCATGAATTCTCTTTTGAATAGATTGTTTTTTCTTAAGCCATGAAGTAGACCCTAACTTATTAATTTGAGGCTTTAACCCATCTTTATCACTATATTTATATATAGTTGAAATTTTTTCTACCGGAATATATACTTTATCATTACCTAAATAAGAAATTTGAATATAATCTTTTTTGACACCATGATTAGTTAAGGTTACAACTCCATTATATACACCTATTCCATGCGTTCGATGCACAACATAATCGCCTAAAGATAAAGCATCAATTCCATGAATTTTCTTACCAATTCGAATTGGATTTTTATAAGTAACCTCTTGTTTTATTTCTTCAATATCATATTCAGATATAATTACAAAATCTTCCCAAATAAAACCTTTATTGATTTTAGTTTTCAAAATATGAATACGATTTTTTTCTAAATGAAAATCGGTAATCATAAGAACATCGTCAAATAATCCTTTAATAGCTTTTATTTCACTATCTTTAGAAAGAGCAAAAAGAACAGTTTTTCCTTTATTTATATAGCCATAAACCGTATCATGAAGTTTTGTAAAATCACTTCGAAAATTCTCTATTTCTTGAGTAGAAAACTTTAAAATCTTTTTAGGCTTTAAACTATTTGTAACTTGATTGACAAAAAGTTCTTTTAAAGGTTTTAAATCTTCCCAATACCAAAAGTGTTTCTTTCCAACAGTTGAAGACTCCTCATTAAAATGAAGCATTTCTTCCACTAATTTTTGATAAGCAATATCTATTTGTTCTTGATCAAAAGAAATAAGAATAGAATTAGGCATATAATCAAGTAAAGAATTTGGATTAGACGAAGAAATTTCCTCATTTGCTTGACATTTAATCTGTTGAATCTCTTCTAAAGAAAGTTGACTTTCCTCATCAAAATAACGAATAGAATCTATCTCATCACCAAAAAACTCAATACGTACTGGGTGCTCTTCTTGATTAAAGAAGACATCAACAATAAAACCACGAACTGCATATTCACCAGTTGAAGTAACCATAGATTCTCTTTGATATCCTAAGGATTCTAATAAAGAAACAACTTGATCTCTAGAAATATTCATTTGTTTTTCTAATATCATTTCTAAAGATTCTTGCTCTTGTTGATTGGGCAAGAAATGTAAATATCCCATTAAATTTGTTACTAAAATATGTTGACCAGTTTTTAATTTTTTCAATGTTTCAAGACGTTTTAACTTTAATTCTGGAGAAATAGCAACAGCCACAGAAGTAAAAAAGTCATCCATTGGAAATAATAATACTTGATCCGTATAAGTTTCTAAAGATCGAAATAATTGATTAGCTTTATAAAGATTACTTGTTAAAACAATAACATTTTTCTTTTCTTGTTTAAAAGCTTCAAGCACGTAAAAAACGGATAACTCATTCGTTAACCCTTCAATAACTACTTGATCTTCAAAAGAAAACTTGTCAAAAATCTGCATAAGTCCTCCTTTAATTAAATTTATTCATTGTTTTAGAAATTCCTTCTAAAACAAAATTTTCAATAATTTCCCGGTAAGTAGAAAAGTGATCCTGAAAAAATTCTAAGTCTTTTTTTGAAAACTTACCTAAAACATAATTAACTACAGAAACATCAGAAGATGAAGAGATTCCTATTTTTAATCTGGCAAATTGATCGGTATTTAAAGAAGAAATAATAGACTTTATTCCATTATGACCTCCAGAACTACTATGAACTTTCAAACGATATTTTCCAAATGGCAAATCTAAATCGTCTTGAATAACCAAAATATCCTCAACAGCTATATGATAATAATTAGCTATTTTAGAAACCGCAATTCCACTTAAATTCATATACGTTAAAGGTTTAACATATAAAACATCTTCTGTTTGAATTTTTTCTTTTTTAATCATAGCTTGAAATTTTTTTTCTATTTTAAAATCCATTACAAAAGAATCTAGAACCATAAACCCGACATTATGACGAGTATTTTCATATTCTTTTCCTGGATTTCCTAAACCAACAATCATTTTCATACTACATTCCTCAATTCTTAAATAAGTTTTGATATGTCGATAAACCATCTATAGAAATAGGCGGTTTAACGATACAACCAAATTTACCATTTTTAACTAAACTTACTAAAACAATAATTGGAGCTTCTTCAATTTTAGAATGGATAAATTGAATCTTTTTTATGCCAAAATGATATTTATGAGCAAAAACGATAATTTCATCTAAACGACTGGGAATATGAACCAAATAAAATCTTCCCTTAGTCTTTAATAAAATGGAAGCAATCCGAATTAGAGATTCTAAATTAATAAAAACTTCATGACGAGCAATCTGCTTAAGTTTATTATGATTTAAAAAATCTTGATGATGAAATTTAAAGTAAGGCGGATTTGATAAAAGAACATCAAAATTATTTCCCGGGAAATAATTTTCTAACTCTAACACGTTTTTTTCTAGAATTTGAATACCATTTTCCATATGATTTTCGATAATAGAAGCTTTAGCTAGTTCTACAATTTCTGGTTGCAGTTCTACACCAATGATCGGTTTGTGATATTTATAATATAAAAGAATGGGAATAACTGCATTTCCCGTACATAAATCTAATATTTTATTATCACTTTTTCGTATTTCAGCAAATTCAGCTAATAAAATGGAATCTAAAGAAAATTTAAAACCTTCCTCATATTGATATATTTTTAAATTAGGATAATCAAACAACCAATTAAGTTGCTTTTTCATCTAAACAAATCTCCTTAACTTCATCTTGAATTAAAACTTTATATTTTCGATTTAAAATATCAATACTAACCACTTTTCCTTTTCCAAATGAAGTTTCCACTTCTTGACCAACACTTGGCATATCTTTTGAACATCGAATATATTCGTCATCTTCATAAGCCAAACAACAAAGTAAACGACCACAAGCTCCATTTATTTTAGAAGGATTTAA
>CALVPL010000071.1 GCA_944351315.1 uncultured Bacilli bacterium
TAGTTGACTGTTCTACCAAGGGAAAAAGTGGAGCAACATGTTTATTAGAAAATGCCGGTTTGAATACTACTGAACTTGCTTATGATGAAACCGTTGATAATAATTTAAGATATATAGGAGCAAATCCAAATAATTATATTGATATAGGAGATAAATATTCAGAAGGATCAGTTATAAATAAATGGGAAGAAACTGGCGTAGATGCATCATCTGCAGAAGAATGCAATGAATTTGCAGATTCAAGTTTTAATTGTTCAAATTATGGAGACTTAGGATTTTCTACAGAAGAGGAATGTAATAATGTACTATCAACATTTTTAGAAGAGGAATATAATGTTTCTAGTACTGAAGAATTTAAAAGCACATATTGTGTAGCTGAAGATATTTCAGGTCAACCAATTTTATGGAGAATTATAGGAGTCATGAATAATATCGATGATGGTACAGGAAAGAAAGAAACAAGATTAAAAATCATAAGAGATGAACCAATAGGAGAATATAGTTGGGATAATAAAGCAAGTGGAACAGGATCATCTACTTCAGTATACGGAAGTAATGATTCGAGTGATAGTGCTTTACAAATTGTGTTAAATGAAGGAGCATATTGGAATCGAACAAGCGGCGAATGTCCATATGGACGTGATGGGGCAACAACAAGTTGTGATTTTTCGAATATCGGTTTAACCGAAGAGGCAAAATCCATGATCGGAGATACCAAATGGAATCTAGGAGGAAGTAGTACATATACTGATTTAACAGCAAGTGAATTTTATGAAAGAGAACGTGGCACAGATGTATATAATGAAAGACCAACAGAGTGGATCGGGAAAATAGGGTTAATGTATCTAAGTGATTATGGATATGCAACAAGTGGAGGAAGTACAATGAATAGAGAAACATGCTTAAATACAGAATTATTCGATTGGTATGATTTAAGAGTAAGTGATTGTTTCAATAACGACTGGTTATATGATAGTTCAAATTATCAATGGACCTTAATTCCGGAATCAAGTAGTTCGTACTTTGTGCTCAGTGTGGACAAGTGGAGTGGCCTTAGCGACTCCACTGCGTATAATATGTATCCCGTTCGCCCAACCTTATATCTAAGCTCTAACGTAAAAATAAGTGGAGGAGAAGGAACAGAAAGTTCACCTTTTACCTTGAGTTTATAATGTTTAAATTGGCTAATTGCACTTTTAAAGTGCTTTTTTTTGTGATATCATTTATCTAGGGTGGTTTTGATGCAAGTAATCTTAGAAGATAAACCTTTTACTGTAGAAATTATAAGAAAACCAAATAAAAATATTTATATGCGTTTTAAAGATAGTCATACAATAAGTGTCAGTGTAAATCGTTTTGTAAGTGAAAAAGAAATAGAAAGAATCATTTATAAGAATCAAGATTCCTTATTAAAAATGGTAAAAAAGAAAGAACAAGAAGAAGAAAAAGAAAACTTTTTTTGGTATTTAGGAAAATCATATACGAAAGTTTTTGATGGAACGAGTAAAGAGGTTTCTTTCTTGCAAGATTGTGTTTTTGCTCGTGATGAAAAAACATTAGAAAAATTTTATCAAAAAGAATGTTTAAGAGTTTTTGAAAGTGAAGTAAATCGAATTGTTCCTTATTTTAAAAATATTCCAAAATTTTCCCTACGAATCCGTAAAATGAAAACCAGATGGGGTGTCAATAATCGCGGAAATAACACGATTACATTAAATAGTGAATTATTAAAAAAAGATTTGGATTTATTAGATTATGTGATAATTCATGAGTTATGTCATTTTTATGAAGCCAATCATAGCAGTCGTTTTTGGTTTCATGTAAGTGAATATTATCCAAAATATAAAGAAGCGAGAAGGAGGCTTAGAGAGTGAAAATAGAATCATTAAAAAATGTTCGCGTGAAAAAATGGGTTCGTTTAAAAGAAAAAAAAGAACGAGATAAAACCGAAACATTCTTAGTAGAAACAGATCATTTAGTTACCGAAGCTAAAAAAAGAGGACTAGTATTAGAAATTATTACGACCGATGAAATTGAAGACTCGAGAATTCCTACTTATACAGTAAGTAAAGAAATTATGAAAAAATTGACCGATCAAGTAACTCCGCCAAACATTATCGCAGTTTGTAAAAAACCGGAAGAAACATTTTTAAATGGTCCAGTTCTCTGTTTAGATGATATTCAAGATCCAGGAAATTTAGGAACAATTATTCGGAGTGCGGTAGCTTTTGGATTTAAACAAATTGTTTTAAGTGAACATTCAGTAGATATTTATAATCCAAAAGTGATCAGAAGCACAGAAGGAATGATTTTTCATGTGAATATTATTCGTAAGAATTTAGAAGAATTTTTAAAAAGTATTCAAGAAGAATATTTGATTTTAGGAACAGATGTGAAAAATGGTAATTTAATTGAAAATGTTCAAGTTCCTTCACAATTTGCCTTGATTATCGGAAGTGAAGGACAAGGAATTCATCCGGAAATTCGCCAATATTGTGATAAATTTGTCTATATTCCTATGACAAATCTCTGTGAATCATTAAATGCTGGGGTAAGTGCATCAATATTAATGTATGAATTAGCTAAGAGGAACAAATATGAAAAATAAACTTTATTTTGGTTATACCACTCAAAGTCATGGCCTTAAAGGAGAACTAAAATGCTTCACCGATTTTGAAAGAAAAGACTTAGTTTTACAGGAAAATATGCCTGTTTATATCAACGATCAAAAACATTTACTGACAAGTATTCGACCACATAAAGATTTTTACTTAATTCGTTTTGATCAACTTACCGATATTAATGATATAGAAGCTTTTCGACATCAAAAGATTTATGTAGCTAGAGAAGACTTAAAGTTAAAAGAAGGAGAATTTCTTTTTCAAGATTTAATTGGCTTTTCCGTAGTTTTTCATGAAGAAATAGTTGGAAAAGTTATCATGGTTCGGTATAATAAAAGCGGGAAGTTATTAGAAGTACAACAAAAGAAAAACTTTTTCATTCCTTATAATGAATATTTTATCAAAAAAATAGATTGGGCAACAAAACAAATCGTGGCTCAAAATCTTGAAGGACTGATGTTATGAGAATTGATATTTTAACACTTTTTCCTAGAATGTTTGAAGGTATTTTAGAAGAATCAATTATTAAAAGAGCAATTGAAAAAAAATTGGTTGAAATCCATATCACAAATTTTCGCGATTTCTCTCATTTATCCAATCATCAAGTAGACGATACACCATATGGTGGTGGATCTGGTATGGTGTTGCGACCAGAGCCAATTATTGAAGCACTTGAAAGTGTCAAAACCAAAGATTCAAAAGTTCTACTCATGTGTCCTCAAGGAGTTCCATTTAAAGAAAAAAAAGCCATTGATTTAAGTCATGAAAAACATCTTATTTTTATATGTGGTCATTATGAAGGATATGATGAAAGAATTCGGGAATTTGTCGACGAAGAAATTAGCATTGGCGATTATGTTTTGACCGGTGGAGAAATTCCAGCTATGGCAATCATGGATTCTGTAATTCGTCTTTTACCTGGTGTTATTAAAGAAGACTCTTATTTAGAAGATTCTTTTATGAACGATTTATTAGATTATCCTACTTATACCAAACCAGCTAATTATCGCGGTTTAAAAGTTCCAGAGATATTGCTATCTGGCGATCATGCAAAAATAAAAGCATGGCGTGAAGAACAAGCTTTATTAAATACAAAAAAAAGAAGAAGTGATTTATTAGAAAAATAGGGTGGTATTATGTCTTATAAAGTACGTAAGGAAAATGCAAGAAAAAGTTTAGGAAAGAAAAATCCTAATTTGAATGGGATAAAAATGAAGCCTAGATTAAAAAATCATGTAGATTATATTGAAGTTAAGGAAATCATCGTAGTTTATCCTAAATTCAAACAAACCGTTTTGAAAGCCAAATTTCAAGTTGCTTTTCGTCGTCTATTTAAAATCGTCATGGATATCTATAATAGTACCGATTCCACAGAAGGAGATATTTTCCTAGCATTAGATGAAATAAATAAAATGCAAAAAATATTGCAATGCGAATATAAACATGAATTAAATAACGTTGAATATCATAATATGTGGAAAAAAGCTCAACTTTTAAAACAAAAATTAGAAGAAAAACTTCTTTTAGAACGCGAATATAGAATGCAATTAGAAATGTATTTAGAAGAACAAAGAGAAGAAAAAAAGGGAAGAGGCAGATAAATGCAAGTTTTTGATTTTGATAATACAATTTATCATGGAGAAAGCACTTTTGATTTTGCTATGTTTATTATCAAAAGAAAGAAAAGTTTATTAAAATATGCACCAGGAATAATGAGATTATTAATAAAATATAAAAGATGTAAAATGAATGCAGTAGAATTTCAAAATGAATTAGAAAAATTTACTGGACCTTTTTTACAAAATAAAGAATTTATCAAAAAATCTGTTCAAGATTTTTGGCAAAAAAATCGAAAAAAATTAAATCCAAACATGCTAGCTAAAATAAAAAAAGAAGATGTAATTTTAACATGTAGTCCATCGTTTTTGATAAAAGAAATAGAGTCTGATTTAAATACGCCAAATATTGTAGCTACGGAAATTGATATAGAAAAAGGTAAAATTTATTTTTTGAATTTTGGAAAAAATAAAGTAAAAGTTTTTCAAGAAAAATTTCCTAAAAAAAAGATTCAAACAGTCTATACAGATTCATATAATGACAAAGCCTTAATGGATGTAGCTAAAAACGTGTTTCTCGTCAAAAAAGGAAAATGTATAAAAATAAAATAATTTTAAAAAAGTATGGATTAAAGAAGTGCAAACTTTCTTTTTTTATGGATGCAACTTCCTAAAATTTGTAGTATACTACCTTTAGTGATGAAAATGTATGCAGATGTTTTAGTAGAAATTCGTAGTAAACATATTGATAAAACTTTTACGTATCATGTCCCAGAGTCTTTAGAAAAAGAGGCTATTGTCGGTAAACGAGTTCTAGTTTTATTTGGTAAACAAAAGTTAGAAGGATATATTTTAGCTTTAAAAAATACAAGTGATGTAAAAACCAAAGACATTTTAGAAATTTTAGATGAAGAACCTGTTTTAAATGAAGAAATGTTAGAATTAGGGAAATTTTTACAAGAAAAAACCTTAAGTAGTCTTAGTAGCTGTTATAGTGCCATGCTTCCTAAGGCATTAAAAGCAAGTAAAAAAACTCAAATTCATAAAAAAGAAACTCTTTATTTAACACTAAGTGGAGAATTAGAAGAATTGCAAAAAGAAGTAACTTCAACTTCTCAAAAAGACGTTTTAGCCTTATTTGAAAATGAAGCAAGAATTTTAAAATCTCGGGCAACTAAAGTGAGTGCTTCTGCTGTGAAAACTCTTTTAAAAAATGGAATTTTAAATGAAGAAAAAGAAGAAGTGTACCGTTATCAAATAAAAAAACAAGAAGAAGAATCAGCCAAAATATTAAATGATGAACAACAACTGGCTAAAGAAAAAATTGTTTCAAGTTTCCAAAAAAACGAGATTTTTTTGCTTCATGGTATAACCGGTTCGGGCAAAACAGAAGTCTATTTAAATGTCATTGAAGAAGTTTTAAAACTTGGAAAAGAAGCCATTGTTCTAGTTCCAGAAATTAGTTTGACTCCTCAATTTGTCGAAAGATTTTCCAAAAGATTTCCTGACGACATTGCCCTTTTACATAGTGGCTTGTCCGATGGCGAAAAATATGATGAGTGGCGTAAAATCTTGCGAGGAGAAGTACATATATGTATTGGAGCTCGCAGTGCTTCTTTTGCACCTTTCAAAAATTTAGGAATCATCATCATGGATGAAGAACATTCAGAATCTTATAAACAAGAAAGTTCTCCAAGATATTTTGCTTTAGATGTTTTAAAAAAACGAAGCCAAACTCATAAATGTCCGTTAGTTTTAGGAAGTGCCACTCCATCCTTAGACTCGATGGCCAGAGCAGGGAAAAAATTGTATACCTATTTACCTATGAAAAAAAGAGCTCAAAATGCCGTACTTCCTGAATGTATTCTCGTTGATATGGCCGAAGAAGTAAAAAACCGTCATCCCATTATCAGTCGTGAGTTAGAGTGTTCGATCATTGAAAAATTAAATAAAAATGAACAAGTTATGCTTTTGTTAAATCGAAGAGGACATTCGACAACCATAACTTGCTCCAATTGTGGTTTCACTTACCGCTGTCCGCATTGTGAAATCTCTCTAACTTATCATAAAAGTTCCAAAAATTTACGGTGCCATTACTGTGGGTATACCAAATATATCGATGATTTATGTCCAAATTGCCACGAAAAATCCTTAAATTACTATGGACTTGGTACAGAAAAATTAGAAGAATATCTAGAAAATATTTTTCCGACTGCCAAAATTGTTCGAATGGATGCCGATAGCACGGCAAATAAAGGAATGCATGAAAAGATTACTGAAGATTTTCAAAATCATAAATATGATATCTTACTTGGCACGCAAATGATAAGTAAAGGACTTGATTTTCCAAATGTTACTTTAATGGGGATCTTAGATGCCGATGCTTCTTTACAAATTCCCGATTATAAAAGTAATGAAAAAACATATTCCCTTCTTTCACAAGCAAGCGGACGAGCAGGAAGAAAAGAGAAAAAAGGTCTAGTTATTATTCAAACTTTTCAACCCGAAAATTACATTTTACAATGTGTAAAAAATCATGCTTATTTAAAATTTTATCAATATGAAATGAATATTCGAAAAACTTTAAAATATCCACCTTTTTACTATTTAATCTTACTTACTTTTAAGAGTAAAGACTATTCTACCGTAAGTAAAGAAGCGAATAAAGCAAAAGAATTTTTAGAACAAAATAAAGACCCTCAAACCATATTACTTGGTCCGACCACTGCCAATATGTTTTTAGTAAATGGAGTTTATCATTTTGAAATCTTGATAAAATATCGTTTTGATGATAAACTAATAAATACAATAAAAGAATTAGATAAATTTGTTCTTTTAAATAAAAAAGTTACAATGGATATTGATTTCCATTATTAGAAAAGAGGAATAAAATGGCAAAATTTCATGTAATGCGAGGAATAATTTTAGGGGTAGCAATTGCTAGTGCTTCTCCAAGTGTTGCAAAAGCAACAGAAAAAGGAATAGAGGTTACAAGTGAAGAGAGTTGGTTTGATCAATTAACAAGCGATGAAAATAAAGAAGCTGTTAAAGAAAAAGCTCAGGATGTCTGGGATGCTTTAGTAGATTTCAGTGTAAAAGCAGATCAAAAAGCCAATCAACTTATTGAAGAAGCCGGAGAAAGCTTGGAAGAAATAAAAAAAGAATTAGAAGCCAAGAAAGTTTTTTCAGTCGAGGACATATGGCTTATAAAAAATGTAAAAGAAGAAGAAAATCCGTACTTTTTTGTCTTAAAAAGTCCTCATTTACCTTCCACAGTCAAATACTATGATTCTTATGGAAACAAAGTAAATGAAAAAAGTATGGAAGCCGTTTATGAAGTATATGAAGCTCGTTATGTTTCTGTATTGCATCCACTTGATGAAAAGTTTGTAATATCAAATCGTTTAAATTTAAAAACAGAGAAAATTCTTCCCAATTATGTCAATTTGGTGGATGGCAATTGGGAATTAAGCATTGAAGAAAATTTGCAAGATGAAAATCTTAGTTGGGAAAATATTGAGTATATTCGTTTTCCAAAATGGTCAGAAGATTTAAAAGATATTTTGCCAGCTGAAAAGAAAAATGAAGAAGGTCAAATTTTATTAAGTAAAAAAGATCTACAAACTATTATTGATTCATTAAATACATTAGAAGTAGAAATGAATTTCCAAAATAATCCAGATACTTTAATAAGAAGGCGATAAAATGAAAGATGCAAAAATAATTTTCATGGGAACACCGGATTTTTCAGTTCCCGTTTTAAAAAGTTTAATAGAAAATGCCCAAGTGGTTCTAGTAGTTACCCAACCAGATAAACCAGTTGGCAGAAAACAACTGTTAACAGAAAGTCCTGTCAAAAAAGTGGCTTTAGAAAACAACATTCCTGTTTTTCAACCATCAAAAATAAGAAAAGATTACGAGACAATTTTAAAAACTCCGTGCGATCTTTTAGTAACTTGTGCATATGGCCAAATTATTCCTAAAGAAGTTTTAGAGCATCCAAGACTTGGCTGCATCAATGTTCATGCCTCTTTACTTCCAAAATATCGTGGAGGAGCACCGATTCATTGGTGTTTAATAAATGGCGAGGAAAAAACAGGTGTAACCATTATGTATATGGCAGAAAAAATGGATGCCGGAGACATTATCTCCCAAAAAGAATACAAAATTTTACCGACCGATAATGTCGGAACATTACATGAAAAACTTTCCACATTAGGAGCAGATCTTCTTATCGAAACATTACCAAGCATTTTAAATCAAACCAATAAAAGATATCAACAAAACGAAGAGGAAGTTACATTTGGTTATAATGTAAAAAGAGAAGAAGAACACTTAGACTTTTTAGATACTGGCAAAAATATTCTGAATAAGATTCGCGGATTAAATCCATGGCCTTTAGCAAATTTCTTAGTAAATGAAGAAGAATATAAGGTTTTAGAAGCTTATTTTGAAGAAAATACATCTCCAACTCCTAAAAAGGTTCGAG
This sequence comes from uncultured Bacilli bacterium, assembly GCA_944351315.1. Taxonomy (GTDB): domain Bacteria; phylum Bacillota_I; class Bacilli_A; order RF39; family UBA660; genus Ventrenecus. Next base: position 8,667 of record CALVPL010000071.1, read on the forward strand.
AAATAAGAAAAGATGCAATTGGTATTGATTGTCAAGATGGAACCATTTATTTAACCAAAATAAAACCTTTTGGAAAAAAAGTCATGAATGTAAAAGATTATTTAAACGGAGTAAAAAAAGAAGAAATTTTAAAATGGCAAATACGTTAAAAAGTAGACATGAATTTGACATTTTTCTTTTTTTATGCTACAATTTTCAAGCTTACACAAAAAATGGGGGGTTAAAGTTTATGCAAAATTATCTAGAAACAAAAAAAGTGTTAGAAAAATTGAGTTTGAATTATCAAAAAGTTCAAGCAGATTATATAAAAGAAAAAACAAGTGCTCTTGAAGGAAAAGGATTTAAAAGACTATCTCTTATAATCAAGGGAGCTTCAAAAGAATTGATTCAATTAGGAAATAAAAGAGAAGCTTTATTTAATTTAGAAATGAATCTTTCAAATAGTTTAAGATTGACCGACATTTTATTTGATCGTTTATGTATAAGTAACAATAGTTTAATTACCGAAGAAGACTATCAAAAAAGAGCCCATATCTATCAAAAAGTTTCAGATCATTTAGGTTCATTATTAATTTTAAAAGAAGAAATATTATCTGAAGAAGCATCGGATCGCATTCTAAGTGCTACCAGTGCCTTACATGAGTATATGAATAGTTTGCTTTTTGATTTCAATTTATCTCGTCTTGTAAAACTAGAAAAAACCGCAGATATTACTCAAGAAAATTCAAAAAAAGAGGATATTTTATATAATCAAGCTTTATATGAAAGTGTCAAAGATTATCAAAATTTGGATGAGATTTTAGAAGAAAGTTTAAGAAAAGGATATTCTTATGAAATTTATTCATGGTTAGCAAAAGCCTTTTTTGTCTTTTATAATGAAAGAACAGATGAAGAAATCAAAAAAAATGAAGCATTAAAAGAAAATGATTGTTATGTAATTAAAAATCAAGCAAACAATGATGCCGTTTTAGATCTTTACAGTAAAGAACAATTAATTAAAACATCGAAAATACTTATTGAAGAAATTGAAAAAAGAAAGTCTGAAAAAGATTTAAATTCACTATATGGTGTAGTAAATTATTTAATAAGACATAAATAACAAAAGAAAAAATTTGTTTCTTTTGTTTTTTTATGGGATAATAGAAAAAGGAAGTGATCAAATGAACCTTTATCAAATGACTTTAGAAAATTTAGAAAAATATTTTGCAAGTATTGGTGAAAAAAAATTTAAAGCAGTTCAAGTTTTTGAATGGCTTTATCAAAAAAGAGAAGAAAACATTGCCAATTTTTCCAATATAAAAAAAGAGATTCGCGACAAATTACAACAAGATTTCAAAACAGATCTTCCCAAAATTATTAAAAGAGAGACGGATGTAGATGTAGACAAATTTTTATTTTTACTTCACGATGGGGAGAAAATAGAAGCCGTTTTAATGCGACATGATTATGGCTTAAGTGTCTGTGTTTCTTCACAAGTCGGCTGTAATATGGGCTGCAAATTTTGTGAATCAGGAAGACTAAAAAAAGTAAGAAATTTATCTACAGATGAAATGGTTGGCCAAATTCTAGTCATTGAAAAAGTAATGAAAGAAAGAATTCGTTCTGTTGTGATAATGGGAATTGG
>CALVPL010000072.1 GCA_944351315.1 uncultured Bacilli bacterium
GAATTTTACATATATTGATGATTTAGCCCAAATGATTATTCAATTAGTAAATTCTAATGCTCCATCAGGAATTTATAATCTAGCAAGTAAAGATACAAGACCATTAAAAGATTTTGTGAGGGAAATCATTGAAACTCAACCATGGAATGGAAACTGTATTATAAATGGAAGGCCATATAATCCAAATTCAGATATTTCATTAAGACCGAATACTTCTAAGATTCGTGAATATGTGGAAATTGAAGAAACTCAGTTTAAAGAAGGAATTTCCAAAACCATTTTTTTAGAAAAGGAAAAGAATAATACAATGCATAAGTAATAGAAAACTCTATTGCTTTTTTTATGTATTTATGTAAAAATAAAGCTAGGAAGTGAAGTATGAAAAAAATCAGTGTAATTGTATCTTGTTTTAATGAACAAGAATCCTTGCCATTATTTTATGAAGAAATGTCTAAAGTAATGGAGAGTATGTCAAATTATGATTTTGAATTAATTTTTGTCAACGATGGATCTAAAGATAATACTTTAAAAATTATGAAAGAATTAAATCAAAAAGATAAGAGAGTACGTTATGTTTCCTTTTCTAGAAATTTTGGAAAAGAAGCCGCTATGCTTGCCGGACTTGATTATTCAACAGGCGATTATGTAACACTTATGGATGCCGATTTACAAGATCCACCAAAAATGTTACCTGAAATGGTAAAATATATTGAAGAAGAAGATTACGATTGTGTTGGAACAAGAAGAGTAACAAGAAAAGGAGAACCACCAATCAGAAGCTTTTTTGCTCGCAGATTTTATAAAATCATTAATCACATGAGTAAAGTAGAAATGGTTGATGGAGCAAGAGACTATCGTTTGATGACAAGACAAATGGTAGATTCAATTATATCTTGCCGGGAATACAATCGTTATTCTAAAGGATTATGGAGTTTTGTGGGGTATAAAACAAAATGGTTAGAATTTGAAAATGTTGAAAGAGTGGCCGGAGAAACAAAATGGTCTTTTTGGAAATTGTTTAAATATGCTATTGAAGGAATAGTAGCCTTTACAACCGTTCCTTTAACTATCGCGGCTTTTCTAGGAATTTTATTTTGCTTTATCGCTTTTATTATGATTATTGTAATTATTTGTAAAACACTTATCTGGGGCGACCCGGTAGGAGGCTGGCCAAGTCTTGCTTGCATCATCATTTTTGTAAGTGGTATTCAACTATTTTTCATGGGAATATTTGGGGAGTATCTAGCTAAAACCTATTTAGAGACAAAAAAAAGACCTATTTATATTGTTAAAGAAACAGAAGTTGGTGAAAAAAATGAAGAAAGAAAAAATAAAAAACATATGGCATAAATACCAAAAAGTTCTTTTACTCTCTTTCTTCTTTTTTCTTTTTTGTTATGGAATAAAACTATTTACATATAGTTATTCACTAGATACCGAAGCCTTTATGATTTATAGAGAGTCTTTTTTGAATTCTTGGTTACAACTGAATCGCTTTAGTTTAGTAGCTTTAAAAGAAATTTTTGCCTTTATACCATTTAATATTTATGTTACAAACTGGATAACTGTTTTCCTATTTTATCTTGCTTCCGTTTTTACGTATTTTAATTTTGCTCGAGTCTGTTCAAAAATTCGCGAGCCTAAAAAAGCTTTTTTCTTTTTGGCAGTAATAGGATCTTCGCCCATTTTTTTAGAGCAATTTAATTTTACTTTACAAAGTGCTGAGATTGCTTTCTTTTTACTTTTATTTCAAATTGGAATATATTTTCTCCAAAAATATTTTGAAGAACATAAAAAATACTATGCATGTTTGACAATTTTGCTTTTATTTATCTGTCTAGGAGCTTATCAATCTTTTGCACCCTTATATATAGCGGAAGGAATAATTCTTCTTTTCATTAATGTTACATCTGAAAAAATAAAAAGCAATAAAGAAATTTTTAATTATATTTTTCATACTATACTCATTTTTCTTTTAAGTTTTTTTCTTTATTTTTTAGTTGCAAAACTTCTTTCAAACATTTTAAATTTGAATAGCAATAGTTATTTATCAAATCAAATTTCATGGCTTCATAATCCTCTAAAAACATCTATTTTTCAAATTATAAAATCGATAGCTTGCATATATTTTGGAGGAGGATATTTTGTATCAAGATATGTTCATTTTACTTTTTTAAATTTATTTGTTCTTATTTTAGGTTTAAAAGAAAGTTTGAAATATTTTAAAAAGAAAAAGTATTTTCTTGCCATCTTGATGTTAATGATTTTAGCAAGTCCTTTAATCATGACTTTCTTATTAGGAAATCATGAACCAGTAAGAGCTCAATTTACTCTTCCGATTGTGATCTCCTTGCTATTAACTTATACTTGGATAGATAAAAAAAGTTTTACAATTTTAGTTACATGTTTCGTAATAGGTCAAGTACTTGTAATGGGAGCACTTCAATATAACGATTATATCCGATTTCAAAACGATAAAAATATGGCTGCAGAAATCTATGAAGACGTAAAAGAATATTTGCCAAATCGAAAACTTATCATTGTTGGAGCGAAGGATTCAGATATTGAAGGAAAAATTAAAGTTCGAGGCGAAGCAATGGGAATATCATTTTTTGATCATTATGGATTAAGCGACCGAGCAACCACATTTATGAAAACTTTAGGCTATCCAATAGAAGATGCAAGAGAGTATATTCATGAAGCAACCAATTTGGTAAAAGACCTAGAAGCTTATCCTAAAGAAAATTCAATATTGGTAAATGATCAATATGTAATAGTAAAACTTTCATAGAAAATCTTCAAGAAGCTAAGCTTCTTTTTTTTCATAAAAAGTAAAAAAAACGTGATATAATAAAACAAGAATAGGAAGTGGATTTATGAAACAAATTGTCGATGGTAATACAGCTTGTTCAATGATGGCTTATCTATTTAGCGAAGTAGCAAGCATTTATCCAATCACACCTTCAAGCCCAATGGCTAGTAATATGGATGCTCAAAGTAGTAAAAAAGTGAAAAATCTTTTTAATGATATTGTTCATGTAACCGAAATGCAATCAGAAGCCGGTGCCGCTGGAGCAATGCATGGTGCACTTTTAGCTGGCTCTCTTGCTTCAACTTTTACAGCGAGTCAAGGCCTTTTATTAATGATTCCGAATATGTATAAAATAGCCGGTGAATGTTTGCCTGGAGTTATTCATGTTGCTTCAAGAACCGTTGCTACGCATGCTTTATCTATTTTTGGTGATCACTCAGATATCTATGCGACAAGACAAACTGGTTTTTGTATGTTGGCCAGTTCAAACGTTGAAGAAGCTTATCATTTAGCCGCAGTAGCCCATTTATCTAGCATAAAAGGATCTCTTCCGTTTCTTCACTTTTTCGATGGCTTTAGAACAAGTCATGAATTAAATGTAATTGAACCATTAAATCGTGAAAATTTAATTTCATTAGTCGATACTCAAAAATTAAAAGAATTTAAAAATAGAAGTTTAAATATTGGTCAAAACAAACAATTTGGAATGTCAGAAACAGAAGACATTTATTTTCAAAGTGTGGAAGCACGAAGTGCTCTTTATGAAGAAATGCCAGATATTGTAAATGAATATATGCAAAAAATAAATAAGTTAACGGGAAAAAATTATCAACCATTTGAATATTTCGGAGCAGAAGATGCTGAGAATATTATCATCGCGATGGGAAGTGTAACTGATACAATCAAATTAGTCGTTGAAAATGAAAAGAAAAAAGGTCGGAAAATTGGTTGTATAGTCGTTCATTTATATAGACCATTTAGTCAAAAATATTTACTAAAAGTATTGCCAAAAACAGTTCGTAAAATCGCCGTTTTAGATCGAACGAAAGAATCTGGGAGCACCGGTGAACCTCTATATTTAGATGTCGTGGCAACTCTTAAGGATACAGATATAGAAATTGTCGGAGGAAGATATGGCTTATCAAGTAAAAATACAACCCCAAGCGATATTTTTGCAGTTTATGAAATGCTCGACCATTCTTTAAAAAATAATTTTACCATTGGTATCATCGATGATTTAAATCATACAAGTTTAGAAACAAAGGAGTATAAAATAGATTTAAATGCATTTGAAATTCAAATTTATGGATTTGGATCTGATGGCATGGTTTCTGCTAGCAAAGATATCATGCATATTATGGGAGAAAAAAATTATGTTCAAGGATATTTTGAATACGACTCTAAAAAAAGTGGGGGAGTAACATTAAGCCATTTAAGAATTGGGAAAAATCCAGTTCATGCTCCATATTATGTAACCGCATCCGATCTTACAGTTGTTACTAAAGATGAATATTTTGAAAAATATGAAATGCTTACGAAAGCCAAACCAAATAGCATTCTCCTCATAAATACAAGCGATGAACAAAAATGTTTAGAAAAGATTCGAGCAAAAGATATTCAGTTAATTGAAGAGAAAAAACTTAGAATTTTAACTATTGATGCCGATCAAATCGCGATGAAAAATCATTTGCCTGGAAAAATTAGTAAAATTATGGAAATTATTATTTTAAATTTACTAGGAGAAGAGGATGCAATAAATAAATTAAATGAATCCATTGAAAAAGCCTTTAGAACTAAAGGAGAAGACGTGGTAGAAAACAATCAAAAAGCCATTCAAGATGCTTTAAAAATGGTTCGTAAATTAATTATCACGAGTAAAAACAAGGATCAAGAAAAACAACTTTCAAAAGATCTTTTTGCTAAAATGAATGCTCGTTTAGGAAATGAATTAACGGTTAAAGAAGTACTGCCAGTAAGTAAAGGCGAATTTCCAGGAGGTTTATCTTTAAAAGAAAAACGAAAAATTTCATCCCTAGTTTCAAAATGGATTCCAGAAAATTGTATTCAATGTGGAATGTGTTCATTTGTTTGTCCTCATGCGGTGATTCGGCCATTTTTGGTAAAGGAAGATAAAGGCTTATTAGCAATGGGAGCACTAGATTATCATTATTTCATCAGTATATCTGAAGCCGATTGTACAGGATGTGGCTTATGTGTTAAAATCTGTCCCGGAAAAAATGGTCAAAAAGCTCTTTATTTAGGAAAATATGAAGAAGAAAAACAACAAGAAGCTGAAAAATATTTTGAAAGTTATCAAAATCCTAAGTTGTTTCCAAAATATACCATTAAAGGAAGTCAACTTGAAAAACCTCATTTTGCTTTCTCAGGTGCCTGTGCTGGATGCGGAGAAACAGCTTACATTAAGTTATTAACTCAACTTTATGGCGAAGAAATTGTATTAGCCAATGCCACAGGATGTTCTTCAATCTATGGCGGAAGTGCACCTTCGACACCTTATGATATCCCTTGGGCAAACAGTTTATTTGAAGATAATGCCGAATTTGCTTATGGAATGCATCTTTCTTATCAAAATAAACGGCAACGAATTTTAAAGATTATGAAAGAAGAATTATCCAAAAATTTTGCCGAAATTCATAAACTATATCAAGAATGGATCGATAATCAAAATGATTATGCAATTACCAAAAGAATTCAAAAAGAATTAGAAAAAGAAACGCTTCCAGAAGAATTAAAAAATTTGCTTCCATATATTCCAGCTCGAACAGTCTGGGCAATAGGAGGCGACGGCTGGGCTTATGATATAGGATTTGGCGGTATTGATCACGTATTATCTTCAGAAGAAAATGTTAAAATTTTAGTTTTAGATACGGAAGTATATTCCAATACTGGAGGTCAAATGAGCAAATCAAGTCATATTGGTCAGGTGGCCGAATTCGCTGATTTAGGAAAACGTTCTCACAAAAAAGATCTCTTTAGAATTGCTATGAGTTATCCAAATTGTTATGTAGCAAGCATATCTCTTGGAGCTAATATGATGCAAACTTTAAAAGTTTTCAAAGAAGCCGAAGCCCATCAAGGACCTAGTATCATAATCGCGTATGCACCGTGCATTGAACATGGTATAAAAGGTGGAATGAGTTGCACAACCGAAGAGCAAAGATTGGCAGTACAAGTAGGCTATACGATTTTAATGCGATATAAACCAGAAGACAATCGTTTATACATAGATTCCAAAACTCCAGATTTTGATAAATATCATGAATTCTTAGAAAGAGAAGTTCGGTATAGATCATTAAGTATCAAAAATAAAGAAATGGCAGCTGCTTTATTAGAAGAAAATAAAAAATCTGCGATGAAAAGATACGAATTTTATGAAAGTTTTGTGAAAAAAGAAGATTAAAACTCTTCTTTTTCTTATTTTGTGTTATACTTAGTACGGAGTGATGTATATGTTAAAAAAAGGACTAATTGCCGGATTAATAATTCTTACAACTTTTTTATGGACTCAAAATGTTCAGGCAGAAATAAAAACAGAAACTTTAAAAGAAGCTTGTGAAACCGAAGAACTTACTTGCGATTTTACCGAAAAAGAACCAGATGATTCATTACCTAATGTCTATATTTTTAGAGGGAATGGCTGTGGTTATTGTCAACGACTTTTAACTTTCTTAGCAAGTATCGCGGAGGACTATCAAGATAAAGTAAATTTTGTCGTATATGAAGTTGGACAAAATTCTGATAACTGGGATTTTTATGAAAAAGTTGGAGCAAAATTTGGCGATACAATAGAAGGGTATCCTTATATGGTAATTGGTAAACAAGTTTTTAATGGTTATGCCTCTTCTGACGATGAAGAAATTAAAAATGCTTTAGATGAATTAGCAGAATCAGAAGAACCATATGACGTTCGTAAAGAAATAGAAGCAGGTAATCTCGAAGAAGTAAAACCAGAAAATTCCGAAGCAAATATTGGAGCAGTTATTTCCTTTATCTTTGGCGTTGTAGTTGTTTTAGTTTTATTAATGGGATACACAATAACGAAAAAAGAACCTAAAACAAGTAAAAAAGCAAAGAATGCATAATAAATTCTTTGTTTTTTAAATTCATTTTAGAAAGTGGGATTTTGAATGCAAACAAATTGGAATTTAATTCATATTTTTCAAAATAAAGAAGAATGGATTGAAGAAAAAGAAGTACTTAAGAAAAAAATAAAAACACATGAAATTCATTTAGAAAAATTAACTATGGATACTTTTAAAGAAGTTTTAGAAGAAAAAATTCAAATAGATGAACAGATCGAAAAAATATACTGTTATCCAAAAAGATTTTTAGATATAAATAATCAAGATAAAGAACATCAAAATATGTTTAATGAGGCCTTACAAATATATGAACAAATTGTAAAGTTATCTCAATTTTTTGAAAAATTTATCCTGGAAAATGCTAAAGATGTTCAGACCTTTATGGCAGAAAATCCATATTATAATCGTTATCTTTCTTTATATTTAAGAAAAAGAGAATTTCAAGTTGAGAACGAAGAACTTTTTGCTTTTTTACAGCATGAGCAAATTACTTTTCAAGAATTATATCGTAGCTTATCGGAAAATGACTTATCATTTGGTTATGTAACAGATGAAGAGGGAAAAGAAGTACTTTTAACCAGAAAATTGTATCAAGATCTTTTATTGAGTCAAAAAGAAGAAATTCGTAAAAATGCTTATACAGTTTATAATGAAGCTTATCAAAAAATTCAAAATACATTAGCCATACTTTTAAATAAAAAATATGAAATAGAGTTTAAGCAAGCCCAAGCTCAAAAATTCTCTTCCATATTATCTCAAAAAATGTTTCTTGATGAGTTACCTGAAAATACGATAGAAAATTTAATTAAAGTAACCAATAAAAATTTAGAAATTTACCAAAGATTTTCCGAATTAAGAAAACAAGTATTAGGTTTATCAGAACTACATATGTATGATGCATCTCTGCCACTTGGCACGGTTTCTAAAATGAAAATAAATTTAGAGGAAGCCATAAGATATGCGAAAGAAGCTTTAAATATTTTAGGAGATGACTATGTAAAAAGAATAGATGAGGCATTTCAAGAAGGCTGGATAGATGTCTATCCAAAAGAGAATAAGAGAAAAATGACATTTAGTTGTATTTCTTACTGTGGAGTGCCATACGCATCTATAAATTATCATGATAATTTAATAACTGCCAGAAACCTTGTTCATGAATTAGGCCATTCTATTCATACATCTTATGCTAAAGAACAAGGATATCCATATTTTGAATATAGTTTATTTATTGCCGAAGTAGTCGCGAAAGTAAATGAAATACTTTTTAACGAATACATATTAGCCCAAAACTTGCCTAAAGAAGAAAAGATTTACTTATTAACAAATATTGTTTCAGCATTAGGCAATTCTTTATTTAATCAAATGTTATTCACTGAATTTGAAGATTCAGTCATAAAAGAAAAAGAAAAAAATCAAACTTTAACAGCCGATGCCATAAATCAAATATATTTACAAATATTTACTAAGTATAATCAAGAAAGTGTCATTTTAGATGAAATGGTAAAATTTTCATGGACAAAAATTCCTCATTTATTCATGAATCGTTCTTATTACTTATATCAATATACAATTGGCACAGCTTTAGCAATTGAAATTGCTCATAAATTAAAAAATGAAAATTTACAACAAAAATATATAAAATTTTTAAAAATTGGCAATACAAAATCAATCATTGAATCATTAAAAATGCTAGATATTGATTTAACAAACAAAGAGTATATAGAGTCAGCTTATCAATATTTAAATAGCCAAATAGAAAAATTGACTAGAATCTTAAAATAAAGTATAAAACCTCTTATTTATTGAATACTAATAAAGAGGTTTTTATTATGGCAAAAAAATTAACAAAATATAATCAAAAAAGAAATTTTACAAAAACCAAAGAACCAATAGGAAAAGAAGTAAAAACACAAAAAAAGCTTCATTTTGTCATACAGCACCATATAGCAAGAAAAGATCATTATGATTTACGGTTAGAATGGAATGGTGTTTTAAAAAGTTGGGCGGTTCCAAAAGGACCTTCTTACAATCCAAAAGACAAAAGATTAGCAATCCAAGTTGAAGATCATCCTTTATCTTATCGGAATTTTGAAGGCACAATTCCTAAAGGTGAATATGGCGGAGGAACTGTTATGATTTGGGATGAAGGATACTGGGAACCATTAAAAAATGAAAAAATATCTTTCAAAAACAAACCGATAAAATTCATTTTAAAAGGTCAACGTCTAAAAGGAAAATGGACTTTAATTCCTCTTAAAGAAGAGAATTGGTTACTCATTAAAGAAAAAGAAGAAATAATGTATAAAGATATCCAAAAATATCAAACAAGTATTAGAACCGGGAAAACGATGGAAGAAATAGAAAAGAAAGAAAAAATAAAGCTAACAAATCCCGGAAAAATCATAGTCTCTTATCCTAAAATTACGAAGAAAGATATTTTTGACTATTATCAAAAAGTAGCTAAAAGAATGCTTCCATATATTGAAAAACGTATCATAAGTACGATTTGTTGTCCAGAAGGAATGCAAGGTTCTTGTTTTTACAAAAAACATTTTACAAATTCTAAATTAAAAAAAATTTTACTATCTTCCATATCTGATAAGAAAAAAGATTACTATTATATCGATAGCATCACAGGTTTATTAAGTGAAGTTCAAATGAATAGTTATGAATTTCATATCTGGGGAAGTACAGTACCTAAATATAATAAACCAAACTTAATGATTTTTGATTTAGATCCGGATGAAAAAGTATCTTTAAAAACTTTAAGAAAAGGAGTAAAAGATTTAAAACAAATTTTAGATAGTTTACACTTAGATTCCTATTTGAAAACAAGCGGTGGTAAAGGATATCATGTAGTGGTACCTCTTGAAATGAAAACTTGGAAATCTTTTAGTAAATTTGCCGAAAATGTAGCAAATCTTATGGAAGAAAAATGGCCAGAAAAATATACAAGTAATATTCGGAAAAAAAATCGGCAAAATAAAATCTTTATAGATTGGATTAGAAATACCAAAGGGGCAACTAGTGTAGCACCTTATTCAATAAGAATGCGAAAAAACTTACCTGTATCTATGCCTATTTTTTGGAATGAATTAGATAAAATAAAACCGAATGAAATTACGATGAGAGAAGCTATAAAAAGAACAAAAAGAAAAGATCCATGGCAAAAATTATTAGATTTTTTATAAAAATCGCAAGAAAAAAATCAAAAAAAGTGCTATAATAATTATACAACGTGTAGCTATTCATGGGCGTAAAACCAGTTGAATAGCTTTTTTGTTAAGAGGGGAGTTTTCATATGTTAAAAGTTGGAGAGTATGTAATTTATCAAGAACAAGTTTGCCAAATTAAAGAACAAAAAATAAATGAATTTACTCATTTAGAAAGTTTTATTTTAGTACCTATAACCGATTTATCTTTAAAAGTAAATGTTCCAATCGATAATCCAAATATCAAAACCTTAATGACCAAAAAAGAAATCGAAAATTTACTTGCTAGAATACCTAGCATTCCTTTAATTGAAATAGATGACAAACAATTAGAAAGTGAATACAAAAAACTTTTTCATTCTGGAAATAAAGAAGATCTTGTAAAAATTATTAAAACAACTTATAGAAGAAATCAAGCTAGAATAAATAACAACAAAAAAACAAGTGAAAAAGATACACATTATTTTACTTTAGCCGAAAATTTACTATATTCAGAAATTGCAGTTATACTTGGCATTTCTTTAGAAGAAGCAAAAGAATATGTTCTTAAAAATGTTCAAAATTAGTTAAACTAATTTTTTTTGGTAAAAATTAGCAAACAAACATTCGCTTTTTATGATATAATATTTCTGGTGAGATCAAATGACCTTAAAAGAAAAATTAGAAATTTTAGCTGACAGTGCTAAATATGATGCTTCCTGTTCATCAAGTGGCAGTGCAAGAAAAAATAAAAATGGTATAGGAAATGGTTCGATTTCAGGAATATGTCATTCCTTTTCTTCAGACGGAAGATGTATATCGTTATTAAAAATTTTGATGACAAATTGTTGCATTTTTGATTGCAAATATTGTATTAACCGGAGAAGTAATCAAGTGAGTCGTGCGATTTTTACACCCGAAGAAATTGCTTCTATAACAATAAATTTTTATAAAAGAAATTATATAGAAGGATTGTTTTTATCATCTGGAATTCTAAAAAGTCCAGATTATACAATGGAAAAAATGATTGAAACCATTGCTCTTTTACGAAACAAATATCATTTTAACGGATACATTCATGCGAAAGCAATTCCCGGAGCAAGTGAGTATTTAATTCAAAAATTGGGTCTATTAGTAGATAGATTAAGTGCCAATATTGAACTGCCAACAGAAAATGGATTAACACTTTTAGCACCAGATAAAAATGCTTCAAAAGTAACGGACATTATGAATTTTGTCAAAAAGAAAAAAAGCAAGATCTTTACTCCAGCTGGCCAAAGTACTCAAATGATAATCGGGGCGACTAACGAAACAGATTTAGAGATCCTATCGAAAAGTAGCAATCTTTATCAAAACTATCAATTAAAAAGAGTTTTTTATTCAGCCTATATTGCTGTAAATAAAGATAAAAACTTGCCTAGTATGAAAATGCCTCCTTTAAAAAGAGAAAATCGTTTATATCAAGCAGATTGGCTACTTAGATATTATAATTTTAAAGTGGAAGATTTATTAGAAAAAGAAAATCCAAATTTCAATGTTCTCTTAGATCCTAAAGCCGACTGGGCCTTAAGACATTTAGAAGAATTTCCAAAAGAAATAAACAAAGCATCTTATTATGACTTAGTAAAAGTTCCAGGTATTGGTCCAACCTCAGCTAAAAAAATTATATCATCAAGACGTTTTTTTACCATTCATTTTAACGATTTAAAAAAAATGGGAATTTCCTTAAAAAGAGCCAAATATTTCATTTTATGTGATGGCAAATATTTTGCCAATATCGCTTGTTTTCAACAAGGTTTCATTACCAAAAACTTGATTCTAGAAGAAACAGAAACGAAAAAAGAAAGGACGACTCAGTTAAGTTTATTCTATGAAGGAAAGTAATTTTATTTATTTGTATAATGGAACTTGGGAAGATTTGTTAAAACTAATTTTTTGGCTTTTGAAAGAAAAAAGAAAACCTCTTCAAATCATGGAAGAAATAAAATATGAAAACAATTTACTAAGCTCACCATTTAAACCAGTTATAGACCCAAAAATTTTAACTTTTAAAAAAAATATTTCAAAAGAAGTACTAAAAATTTCATATTATGTTTTTTTATCTTCAGAAAAAGAAAAAGAATTAATTATTTATTATTTTCTTTTAAATAGTTTGAAATATCAAAAAGAAGTTATCTATATGCGAAATTTAAAATGCGTGAATAAAGCTTTAGCGGTATCCAAAAGAGTTTCTAGAGAAGCTCATAAATGGAAAGGATTTTTAAGGTTTAAAGAAATGCAAAATCAGTTTTTCTATGCTGAATTTAATGCGGACAACAATATTTTAGGAATTCTAGCCAATCATTTTACAAAGAGATTACCTAAAGAAAATTGGGTTATAAAAGATGAAGGAAGAGACATATTATGCATATATGATCAAACAAGATTGTATTTTTTAGAAGGAAAAGATATTCAGTTAGATTTAAATTTAAATACTAAAGAAAAAAACACAGAAGAATTATGGAAATCTTTCTTTAAAACCATCGCGATAAAAGAACGAGAAAATCGAAAATGCCAACAAAATTTTATGCCTAAAAAATATTGGCAAAATATTTTAGAAATGGAAGGTGAAAAATGAAAAAAGTAATAAGTGGAAAAGATTTAGAACAAAAAATGATCGAAAGTATTGAACTTTTATGTGGAGTAGTTAAAGATTCATTAGGTCCAAAAGGAAATAATGTTTTAATTAATTCATCTGATCGTGAACCGTTTATTACAAACGACGGAGTAACGATTGCTCAAAATATTACAAGCGAAGATATCGTGATAGATACCCTATTAGAAATAGCAAAAGAAGCTTCATTAAAAACAAATGAAGTAGTAGGGGATGGCACAACTACAACTCTTGTTTTATTAGAAACTCTTTTAAAAGAAGGAATGAAAGTATCCAAGGAAAAGAAAAATTTATTAAAAAAAGAATTCGAAGAAACTTTACAAGAAATTTTAGAAAAGTTAGCAATTTTTAAACAAAATCCAACCAAAAAAGATTTTCAAAAAATTGCTACCGTAGCTGCAAATGATGAAGAAATAGGAAAGATAGCTACTGAAGTATTTTTAAAAACAAAAAGTAAAGAAAGTATCTTTTTAAAAGAAAGTAAAGATGAAAAAACATCTTTTGAAAAAATAAATGGTTATACATTAGAAACTAGGATTCCAGAAGAATATTTTTTGCGAAAAGAAAAAATTGAACTAGAAAATTGTAAAGTATTTTTTATAGAGGAAAAAATAGAAAATTTAGAACAAATAAGTTCAATAATTAATGATAGTTTAGAGTATCAAGAATCCATTCTTCTTTTAACAAAAGGATATAGTCAAAATGTAAAAGAAAATGTAATCGAAATAACTTATCAACAATCCGCTTCAATCATTCTAGCTGAATGGTTTGAATATAAAAATATAGAAGAAGAAATCATTGAAGATATTAAAGCTTTACTAAATGAAAATCAAACCATTGCTAAGGCAAAAATAACTCAAAATAAAATTGCTTTTCATAGCAATCAAAACACTGTGAAAAGAAGAAATGTTTTAAAGAAACGATATGAAAAGAGTAATGAAGCCTATCAAAAAGAAAACTTAGCTGAAAGAATTGCTAAACTGCATTATGGCTTAGCGACAATCTATGTTGGAGCATCAACAACAACCGAAAAAAGAGAAAAAATCATGCGTTATGAAGATGCTCTTTGTGCCTTAGAAATAGCCAAACAGGGAATAGTACCAGGAGGAGGAATATGCTTTTACAAAATAAGTGAAGAAGTAAATGCGAATACATTAGGAGCAAAAATATTGAAAAAAGCTTTAAGTATGCCTTTAAACCAGATTTTAGAAAATGCATCTCTTCCAAAAGAAGAAATTTTTACAAAAATAAAACAAGAAAATTTTCAAAAATTATACAATGTAAAAACGAATAATTATGAAAATATTTTAGATACTACAATCATAGAACCAATAGAAGTAGTAAGTTATGCACTAAAAAATGCTGTATCTATAGCTTGTATGTTATTATCCATTAATCATTTAATCATTAATGACTTTCAAGAAAATAGAAAATATTATGATATATAAAAAAGATATTAGCCAAAAACTAATATCTTTAATTTTTAAAAGTGGTGCTGGAAACAGGACTCGAACCTGCGACCTACGCGTTACGAGGGCGTTGCTCTACCAACTGAGCTAATCCAGCAACACCCCAATTATAATATAAAAATGAAAAAAGTTCTATATTTTTAGCAAAAAAATGTTGAAAAATCATATACTTATGGTATAATTAATCATGTCAAGCGAAATGCAGATGTAGTTTAATGGTAGAACTTCAGCCTTCCAAGCTGACCACGTGGGTTCGATTCCCATCATCTGCTCCAATATTTTTGATATTAGAGCGATTTTAATCGTTTTAATATAGATTTAAATTTATATTTCATTGTCGTGAAAATATTAAATCTAACAGAATTAAGAGTGTCAAACACTCTTTTTTCTTGTGTTAAATCAGTATGACTATAAATATCTAAAGTAGTACTAGTTTTACTATGACCTAGTCGTTTTGATACTTCATTTACCATAATACCTTTTTGAAGTAAAAAGGTAGCATGACTATGACGAAATTGGTGCAATGTAATAGGACGTATATTAGCTTTTTCACAAGCTTTCTTCTTACGTCTATTTATTGTAGTAGCTGAAAGAGGTTTTATTCCACCAAAAACAAAGAAATCATCATTAAATTCATATTTTTTAGAATATATATTTTTTAAGTTCAATAAATCTCTTTCTAGTACTTTATCAATACGTACCGTTCGATTAGAAGAACTAGTTCTCGTTGTGCCTAATTCTCTATTACCATGACTATTTATTGTTTTAGATATTGTTATATAACCATTTTTAATATCTTTAAACTTTAAAGCCATTGATTCTCCAGGACGAGCACCAGTATAAAACATTAAATTAAAGAACTGTTTATATATTTCATCATCAACGTATTTTATAAAATGTTTGAATTCCTTTAAAGTATAAAAATCATGTTTATTTTCTTCATATTTCTTTTTAAAAGAACCAACATTGCTAATAATTTTTTTATCAAAAGCATAGAATAATTTACAATATTCAAAAAAACCACTAAGAATATAATACAAGCTTTTGTTTTGATTATTAGAAAAGTTTTTTGATAGAATATAATCTTCCCATTCTAAAATTATTTTACTAGTAATATCTTCTAAATACATACTTTCAAAGAAAGGCAAAA
>CALVPL010000073.1 GCA_944351315.1 uncultured Bacilli bacterium
GAGATTATTATTTTGATGATTTATTTAATCACTTTTTTGAAGGAGATGAAAACAAAATGAAATGTGATATCTATGAAAAAGATCAAAAATATCATATTGAAATGGATATCCCAGGATTCAAAAAAGATGAAATTAAAATTGAATGCAATCAAGGAAATTTAACCATTACAGCTGAAAAAAATAAAACAGAAGAAGAACATGAAGGAAAAAAATACCTTCGTCGTGAAAGAGTATACGGAAAATATCAAAGAAGTTTCTACTTAGGCGATATTGAAGAAGATAATATTGAAGCTTCTTTTGAACACGGAACACTTTCTGTTATAATTCCTAAAAAAGAAGAAAAAGATACTAGAAAATATATCGAAGTAAAATAAGAAGAGTAGCTTTCTTCTTTTTTTTTTGCTATAATAAAAAAAGTTTAGGGGGCATCTGTATGCTAGTTTCCAAAAATAAAATTTATTTTAATCCGGGAGAAGATATTACAACAGAACAAGTACAATATTATGGCAATAAAGAAAAATTAGAAACAAAATATTATGGAAAAGATCTTTTTGTCAATCTGACAGAAGTGGTAGTTTTTCGAGATGAAGCAAGAGAAGCCAAACAAGAAATCATGTTAGAACCGCGTTTTACTTTCGATAAAATGCATTATGAAGAAAGCCGCAAACTCATGCAAATAAAAAAGCTTTTACTTCATAAAAAAACAAGCCAATTAAAACAAACTTATCAACAATTCCAAATGTATTTGCCTCATCAACATTATGTAGAAGTATTTGTACCTTTCAATATAAGCTTAATGGAAAAAATACCAGATCATTATAGAATTTTAGACATTCAAAAAGGAGCCAAAGGATATTTTATAACCACGTACAATAGTGAAACGATCCTCGCTCAAAATTATCATGAATTTGGCACCTTTTTTGCAAAAGAAGATCAAGAAAAAATAAAAAAATTAGAAAAGAGGAAAAAGTTATGACATTTATTAAAACACCTGTAAAAGGAACTAGAGATTTTACTCCTAAAGAAATGCGGTTAAGAGAATATGTTTTAAAAGTAATGAAAGAAACCTATCAAAAATTTGGGTTTGAAATCATTGCCACGCCATGTTTAGAGCATATTGAAAATTTAACAAGCAAACAAGGTGGAGACAATGAAAAATTGATTTTTAAAATCTTAAAAAGAGGAGCAAAATTAGATTTAGAAAATAGTAAAGAAGCCAATGATTTAGTAGACTGTGGTTTACGTTATGATTTAACCGTACCTCTTTCTAGATTTTATGCAAGTAACATGAATGAATTAGCTTCCCCATTTCGTTCTTTTCAAACCGGTTTTGTCTGGCGAGCAGATCGACCTCAAAAAGGAAGATTCCGGGAATTTATGCAATGTGATTTAGACATTTTTGGCGAGAAAACAAATTTAGCAGAAATTGAATTAATCACCGCGGTAATTACATTTTTAACCAAATTAGATTTCCAAGGTTTCACCATCAAGATAAACGATCGTCAAATCCTTGCTAAAATGGTAGAATATGCCGAGTTACCATTAGATCAATTAGATAGTATTTTAATTTCTTTAGATAAATTAGATAAAATTGGTCGAGAAGGAGTAGAAGAGGAACTTTTACAAAATGGTTTTGAAGCAGAAAAAGTTAGCAAATATTTAGATTTATTCACAAAAAATGTTCAAAATCTAAGAGCTTTTTGTCAAGAATTTAATATGGAAGAAGAAGTCGTAAACAATTTAGAACAAATAATGACAACTGTTTCTTCCTCTGTGTCAGCAAATATCGTTTTTGATCCGACTTTAGTTCGCGGAATGAGTTATTATACCGGACCAATTTTTGAAATAGGAGTTGAAGATCTAGCTTCATCTATTGGAGGCGGTGGCCGTTATGATAAAATGGTAGAAAAATATGCAAACATTTCCGTTCCAGCAGCAGGATTTTCTATCGGGTTTGAAAGATTGATTCTTTTATTAACTGAAAGAGGTTTTACAGTTCCAACTAAAGAAGAAAAAATTGCCTATATTATAAAAGAACCAACTAAAGAAGTCTTTAAAGAAGCTTTTAAAAAACGTGAAGAAGGAAAAATTGTTAAAATTTTATATCGCAGCAAAAACTATAAGCATCAACGAGAAATGCTTTTAAAAGATGCTTATCAAATTATTGAATGGTAAAAAATACCATTCTTTTTTTTATCACTTTTTTTCATACTATTTATAGGTGAGTAGTCATGAAAAAATATGTTTTCTTGTTTGGTTTTATATTAATAGCTTTAATCATTCTTTCAATAAAACCTAGTTATGGTTTAGAACTTTCTAATGAAAAAGAAGTAAGGATAAATAGTCAAGAATTTTTAGAATATGTTGAAAAAGAAAATATTACAAACATAAGCAAAATTTGTGCCGGTTCTTTCTGCGATTACATGAGATCGGCAAATCCCAAAAAAGCTTTAAGTATATTTACAGACAAATATCGCGATTATATTGAAAAAACAATAGGCGAAGAAGCAGCCTTAGAAGTTTATGTGAAAGGCTTTTTTATCACAAAAATAGAGACTCTAAACTAAGTCTCCTTGATAAATTCCTCTTTTTTTCATTTCTTTATCAATATCATTTAAAACGACAAACTTTTTTAAAAGCCAAGTAGGAGCAATCAAATCTTCTTTTTTAGGATCTCCAGTAATTCGGTGAATGACAATAGAAGGACTTAAATATCTAAGTTGTTCACAGACAATATCAATATATTCTTCTTTAGTTAAAACTGGAAAAGTTTTTTTTTCGTAATATTTAGCTAATGGAGTATCCTTTAAAATATGTAACATGTGAATTTTTATCCCATCAATTTGTAAAGCATTCAAATATTTAACGGTTTCAATCATATCTTCTTTAGTTTCATAAGGAAGACCATTAATAATATGAACAACGACCGGAATGTTTCTTTTTTTAAGTTCTAAAACACATTCTCTAAAATTTTCTAAGGAGTGTCCTCGCCGAATAAATTCTAAAGTTTTAGGATGAATAGATTGAAGTCCAAGTTCAACTGTTAAAAAAGTTCTTTTAGAAAGATCTTCTAAATAATCATAAACAGACGGAGAAATGGCATCACTTCTAGTCGCGATCGAAAGGCCAACTACATTAGGAATCTTTAAAATTGGTTCAAATTTTTCTTTTAAAACAGAAACGGGAGCATAAGTATTCGTTCCAGCTTGAAAATAACCGATGTAATAACTATCGGGCCACTTATGTTCCATCATTGTTTTAATTTCTTCAAACTGTTTTAATAAATCATCCTTAGGATTTCCAGCAAAATCACCACTTTGATGTGAGCAAAAAATACAGCCGCCAATTTTATAATTTGGACAAGAAAATCCAGCATTTAAACTGACTTTAAAAACTTTTTTTCCAAATTTTTGTTTATAAAAATAATTAAGAGTATGATATCTTTTATTATCTAATGTATAAGAAAACATAAATTAAACACCTCCTACTAGAAAAAGTATCAAGACTATTATATAATAAACAAGGAAAGTAGAGAAGTGTTATGACAAAAGAAATGCTAACAAATGAATTAAACAAATATGCCAAACAGATTATCTTACATATTCTAAGAGATTATCAAGATTCTCTAGGTTTAGAAAATGAGAAAAGATTAAGAGATTTATTGAGTGAAGAATTTGTGGTTTTAGATCCAGAAGAAAAACCAGTAAATGATGGAAAAGTACACATTTTTTTGAATAAAGAAGATTTAATGGGGCTTTCGTTTGAAGAAATGGAAAAAGAAATCAAAAAAAACATTTTAGTTCGGGAGATTTTCCGTTATATAATCACGCCAAAAATCGCAGATAATAAAAATCAATTAGAAGAAGTATTTTCTGAAAATTTAACAGAAGGCTTAGTAGAAAAATACGCTAAAGATTTTTCTATGCGTCATGACTTAGGAACACCAAGAGTAAAAAATGCCGAAAATTTAGAATTAGCCACAAAATTATTAGAAGGAATTCCTAAAGAAATATCTAAAGATGCCTTGTTTTTTCAATACCAATATCCTTTTATGTTAGAGTATTACCAAATAGGAACGGGCAAAAATTTATTTGAAGAATATCAAGAAGGAAAGAAAATTGAACCAGATCAAATGAATTTATCACGTAAAATAAAAGCGAGTAATGGTTTTTTAAAAGGATCTTTAGTAATTTTTGCATGTATTGTTTTAGGTGTTTTTTTGGCCTATATTTTAATTCGTTAAAAAGCTAGAAATATAAGGAACTTCCGTGATATAATAAAAGTACGATAGATTGGGGTAAGAGAAAATGTATAATCAAATGGATCCACATTTTCGCATAGACTATCAAAATGCGAAAAGTAAAAAAGAAGCAGTTTTTCAAGGTCAAAAATATCGTATCACTGTATTAACAGAACGTCTAGTTCGCCTTGAATTCAATAAAAATGGCCTTTTTTTCGATGATTTAACCGAACAAGTTATCAACAGAAACTTTCCAGTTCCTGATTTTAAAGTCGTTGAAGATGACCGTTATTTAGAAATTACCACCAAATACTTTATGTTAAAATATCAAAAAGAAAAACCATTTGAATCTTTAAATATTGAAATCATGCTTTTAAATACAGATAAATCTTGGTTTCCTAAAAATAAAGAAGTTCGAAACTTTAAAACCTCTGGACTTGGAATCGATTTAACCAAACCAGATTATCAAAAAGGTCTATATTCAGTAGATGGATTTGTTTCAATAGATGATAGTCCTAGTATGATTATCAATGAAGATGGCTTTTTAATTTCAAATCAAACCCCACGTACCGATCTCTATGTTTTTATGTATAGACGAGATTTTGGTCTATGTTTAAGAGATTACTTTATGTTAACGGGATTTCCAGAACTAATTCCTCGTTATGCTTTAGGAATATGGTGGCACAAAAATGAACTTTATAATTTCAATGATATTACTAATTTAGTAAACAATTTTAATCGTCATGGCATTCCTATATCCATCATTTTATTAGGTGAATTTTGGCATTTAAAAGATGCGAGAGATTTTACCAAATATAAAACCGGATATACGTTTAATCGAAACTTATTTTCAGACCCAGCTTATTTAACAAAATATTTACATGAACGAGGTATCAGATTAGGATTGGAAATCGATCCAAAAGAAGGAATCATGCCTCATGAAGATCACTATGAAGAAATTAGAGAAAGCCTAAATTTGAACGATAAAAGCACCATTCCATTCAATGTTTTTGACAAATTTATTTTAAATAGTTAC
>CALVPL010000074.1 GCA_944351315.1 uncultured Bacilli bacterium
TAATCGGACCTGTTCAAAAATTAAAAGAAGAAGGAATAAAAGAATGGTGGATGAGTTATCAGCCAACCGGTTTTCAAATTGGCAATGTTTATCTTTCCAAAGAAGACATTCAAAACATTTGTCAAATTGCCAATTTTTATCAACTAGATATGCACATCGATTGTATTATTAATCATACTGGATCTACAAACAACGATGCTTTAACACCCCACCCTAATGTCGATCCAAGACTATTGAGTCATAAAGAATATTGGAAAGAAAAAATAAATATCTCGAACTGGGACGATCGAAAAGACGTGATTACTCATTGCATGAATGTTCCAGGCTTAAATGTATATCATCCTGAAGTTCAAAAAATGATCAGTCAGTTTTTAAACGAATTAATTGATCTCGGAGTAATGGGATTAAGATTCGATGCGGCCAAATCTATAGGCCTTCCAAGCGAAGGATACACATTTTGGCCAGACCTAATTTATAGTTTAAAAAAATGGGGTTTATTTCTTTATGGTGAAGTGATTTTTGAAAAGAATCAAAATGTTTTAGCTGAATATGCAAAATACATTAACGTTTTAGGAAGTTATGTAGATCAAAATCCAAGTCGTAGTGTCCTCTTCACTGAAAGTCATGATTCTTTTTTAAGCAATGATGCTTTAGGATATACTAAATATAAATCTAGTGAAGAAATCATGAATGAATATTGTGCTCTAGTTCAAAATCACGAGAATACTTTATTCTATATTCGCCCATTTGATGAAACTTGGAAAAATGAACAAATTAAAAAAGCTCACGAACAAGCTTTAACAAGAGTTCGAAAAATTGCCTAAACACTAGGCAATTTTTTTCATAAAAAAAGTCTTAACTTTCTAAGACTTTCGATTTATAACCAAACCCCATAAGTAATCGCAGCCATAGCTAAAAGAAGCCCGACAACATAAAATACTTTAACAATGTCCGTTTCTCGCCATCCTAACTGTTCAAAATGATGATGAAGCGGAGCCATTTTAAACACCTTGCGATGAAATTTTCGGATCGCTACAATCTGAATCATACTAGACAGCGTTTCTATTACAAAAACTCCACCAATCACGGCAAGAGAAAGCTCGTGTCTCGTTACAATAGAAATTGCGGCCATTGAAGCTCCGAGTGAAAGACTTCCTAAATCACCCATAAATACTCGTGCTGGATGAGTATTGAAAAGCAAGAATCCTAATAAAGCACCGACTAAAACGAAGCAAAAAATGGCAATTTCTTGATATCCTTCCATCCATGTTGTATTCCAAGTAATAATTCCTAAAGCGACAAAAGCGATCATGCTTAAACCGCCACAAAGACCATCTAAGCCATCCGTAATATTTACAGCATTGCTACTTCCAACTAGCAAAAATAAAATAAACAATCCAAATGTCCATCCCATAGGAATCATGATATTTAAAGAAGTAACTTCTAAAACAGGCTCACCACCATGTTTCATAAAAATATAGAAAAATACTAAAGCAATCACCATTTGCAGCAAAAATTTTGTAGAAATTCTTAATCCTTGATTATTGTGATAACGGACCTTTAACCAATCATCAATAAAGCCTAACACAGCATAGGATATAAAAACCAACAAGACAATCGTTAAATTATGATTTAACTCAATACTTCCCCGCAGATATAACAAAAATAAAGTAATGAGAACTGGAAAGATAAAAATAATTCCTCCCATTGTTGGCGTTCCCTCTTTTTTCTGATGTCGCTCACCAATTGTCTCACTTACGTGTTGACGAAAATTAATTTTTTTTAAAAAAGGGATAAAAATTAATCCACATATGATAGCAAAAATAAAGCCCAGCATCATCGCAAGTGCTGTTTTAGCTAAGATTAACATACTCCCACCTACCTATCTTTATTATACAATAAAAGCTTATAAATTCTTTACTTTTTCTTTTTTTTGACAAAATTTAGACATTATCCAAGCAAAAGTTTAATAACACCACCTTCTTTAACATAGCTATTCGCCTCGGGAGTTTGATATAAAACCGTCGTTCCTTCACCAGCATATTCTAAAGAAAATCCTTTTAAACTCTGTTTGGCTTCCTCTAAAGACTTTCCAGTAACGTCCGGAATTTGGTGATATTTTGTATCCATCCAGTTATATTCTTTTGCCATACCTTCTGTGCTACTAGAAATATTTAAAGCTGGAATTGCTGCTTCTAAAATGGCTTTAGCAATAGGAGCCGCAACTGTTCCTCCATATTGAACAACTCCGACAGGATGATCCACCGCGACATATACAACAATCTCCGGATCATCAGCTGGCATAAAACCAATAAACGAAAGAATGTAATTCCCATCCATATAATGGCCATCTTGTACTTTTTGAGCAGTACCAGTCTTCCCACCAACCCGGTAATTTTCAATATAAGCATTTCTCCCAGAACCATTGGCAACAACACTTTCTAAAGCAAACCGAACAAGCTCAGAGGTCTCTTCAGAAATCACATTTCTCTTAACCACAGGTTCTTTCGAATAAATAACCGCATCTGTTTCCGGTTCAAGCATCTCACGTACTAAAAAAGGCTCATATAGTGTTCCACCATTAATCGCCGCGGAAACTGCCGTTACTTGCTGAATAGGTGTAACACTAATTCCTTGGCCAAAACTCGTTGTTGCAAGTTCAACCGGCCCCATTTTATTTGGATTAAACAAAATCCCATTAGATTCACCATTTAAATCAATTCCTGTTTTTTCGCCAAAGCCAAATTTTGTAATATAATTCATAAGTGTATTAACACCGAGTTTTTGACCTAAAGTAACAAAACCTGGATTGCAACTATTTTCAACGACATTCAAATAAGTTTGAGCTCCATGTCCTCCACTTTTCCAACAATGAATCGTCGCTCCATCAACATGAATACTTCCAGAATCATAATAAGTATCTTCAAATAAATTGACTGTTTTCTCTTCAATACTACTTGTTAAAGTCATAATCTTAAATGTAGACCCCGGTTCATAAGTCATCCAAATAGGTAAATTTCGATTAATAGTTTCCGTATCATAATCTTGATAGTTGTTCGGATCAAAATTAGGTCGACTTGCCATCGCCAAAACTTCCCCAGTATCAGGATCCATCGCTAAAATCATCGCATGCTCAGGTGTATATTTACTCATGACATTATCAAGTTCTCGCTCAGCAGCCAATTGTAAATCCAAATCAATAGTCAGTTGCAAATTGATTCCATTTTGTGGTTTTTCATAAACTTCAGATAATTCAAGGCGATTTCCCTTACCATCTGAAAAATATTTAATCGCTCCATCTTCACCTGTCAAATACTCATCATAAGTAAGTTCTATTCCAGATAAGCCTTGGTTATCAATTCCAACATATCCTAAAACATGCGACAAAACATCGCCATATGGATAATATCTCTTACTTTCCTTTACTAAATACACACCATCTAACCCAAGTTCATCAATTTGACTAGCTATATCATAAGAAAGCTGTCTTCCTTCTGGATGAACTCGTTCAATACTTGTTTTTTTACTCACATGAGCAAGCATATCCTCATAATCCGATTGTAAAATTTCACTTAACTTTTGGGCAGTTTCTTCTTTATTTGCAATTTGATTTGGAATTAAAACTAAAGAAGTCGTCGTTAAATTCGTCGCTAAAACCTTGCCATTTCGATCATAAATTTCTCCCCGATCTGCTCCAATAGGTAGTTTTCTACTCCATAAAGATTCAGCTAAAGTACTTAATCGATCATATTCAATAACTTGAATATAAAAAACCCGAATAACAATAATAATACAAATACATAAAACAAGTAAAAAGAAAAAACGAATCCGGGTATGGATGTCAGAAAAAAACATAGAATCACCTAATAAATTCTATGTTTTTTCTAAAAAAATATTTGTTAAACTCTTACATCTGGAGGATATTTTTTTCGTAAATC
>CALVPL010000075.1 GCA_944351315.1 uncultured Bacilli bacterium
TGCTATGATAGTCAAGAAATATTCAAAGGGGAATTCAAAATGAAATCTAAATAATTTTTGAAGCAAGTGAAAAAATTATCCAAAGAAGAGCAAAAAAATATTTCTTATGACGAATTGGAAACTATTGTATGCGAGATGTCTGCGGATGAAATTATAGAATTAAGTAAGATTATTGGTTATCCGGTTTTTACAAGAATGTGCATGGGGTCTCTTCGACATAAATTTGTTTTATTGCAAGATGGTGCAGCAGCTGTTCTTGTCAATAAAGAAGGCCAAATTCTTTTACAGAGTAGAGCAGATCGAGATAAGTGGGGACTACCTGGTGGATGTCAAGAGCTTGGTGAGACAATGGAAGAAACTATTATTCGGGAAATAAAAGAAGAAACAAATTTAACCGTGGCAATGATTTCGATGCTTTCTTTAGAAGTCGCGATGATTTATCAATTTGGGGATCAAGATGAGGTATTTCGACAAACTATGGTTGCGTGTACGGGTTTTGTGATTGTTATCATTAATTCTATCCTGGCTATTTCTATGATTGCGAAAGCAAATAAAAATTTAAAATAATGGGATTTTGTAATCTGTCAAGTGATTAGAAAATGATTGTTTAAAATGCTTTTTTATAATAAAATCAAAATGGTGATGATTTATGAAAAAAAGGAATCTTTTATTCAGTATACTTTTTCTTTTTTTAGCTATTTTGTTTACTATACTTGTTCAAGTAGTGGATGTAGAAGCGATTGGGCCTAATGAATCTTTAGTCGGTTTTGCCACTATAAATCAACTGGTATTTGATACTTTAAAAACGAATGACACTTTATATCATTTAACAGAGTGGGTAGGTATTCTTCCTATTTTTATCGCTTTATTATATGCTTTAGTAGGTTTTGGGGAACTTATAAAAACGAAAGATTTAAGAAAAGTAGATAAAAATCTTCTTTCTTTAGCTGTTTTTTATATTGTAGTCATAGGTGTCTATGTTTTGTTTGAAATTTATGAGGTGAATTATCGTCCTATTTTAATGGATGGAGTTTTAGAAGCATCCTATCCTTCTTCACATACAATGATGGCTATTTGTATTTGTGGAAGTTCTTTATTTATTAGTAAAAGAATTTTTAAAACTCAATTTGCCAAGGGATTAAATCTTTTAAGTATTTTAGTGATGATTTTTCTTGTTGTTGGAAGATTGGTTTCGGGAGTACATTGGTTTACAGATATTTTAGGAGGTATTCTTATTTCAGGAGCCTTACTTATGATTTTTTATACGGTGATTGATTCGTTTAAAGAAGAAAAGAGTGATTAGGAGAGATCCTAATTTTTTTATTGTAAGGTATTCTTGATAATCTTTAGTTGGTAGTGTATACTTTATTTAGAAATTTTATGATTAAAATGAGGGATAAAATGAATTATGTAGAGTATGATTCACCTATTGGAAAAATTTATATTCAAAGTGATGGAGATTTTCTAACGGGTTTGTGGCTAGAACATCAAAAGTATTTTCCAAAGCAATTAGGAGTTTTTAAGGAAGATGCGGTTTTACTTCAAGCCAAAAAGTGGTTGGATAAATATTTTCGAGGCGAGAATCCAAAAATTTCTTTATTGCCTTTAAAGCCTTCAGGAACTTTTTTTCAACAAAGAGTTTGGCAGATACTAATGGAAATTCCTTATGGCAAAACTACTACTTATAAAAATATTGCTATAAGATTAGCGGACGAATTGCAGCAAAAACATCCGGCTTATCAAGCGGTTGGCATGGCTGTAGGACACAATCCTATATCTATTATTATACCTTGCCATCGAGTTATCGGGACTAATAATTGTTTGACGGGATATGCGGGTGGATTAGAAAGAAAAGCGGCTTTATTAAATTTGGAAAAAGCTTCTTTTATGGAAAGAGAGGATCAATTATGAAATTTAATTCTTTAATTCCTGAGTTAAGTGTTACAGATATTTCAAAAAGTTTAGCGTTTTATCAAAAATTAGGTTTTCAAGTGAAATATCAACGAGAAGAATCTAAATTCTATTTTTTGGAATTAGAAGAAAATCAACTTATGATCGAACAAATAAATGAGCATTGGAACGTAGGTGTTTTAGAGTATCCTTTTGGAAGAGGAATTAATATTAGTATGACTCTTCAAGATATTGATGCATTTTATGAGAAAGTAAAAAGTTTAAAAATTCCTCTTTTTCAAGAATTAAGTACTCAGGAATATAGAGTTCAAGATCAAGTATATTTAGATAAAGAATTTTTACTTCAAGACCCAGATGGATATTTATTACGGTTTAATAATTGAGGTGGAAACATGGATCGATTAGAAAAATATGAAAGTGCTTTAAAAGAAATTTTAAACGAATATGATTCTTTAGGAAAAGAATTGCAAAAATTACGCCAAGAAGGGAAAATGAAAACTACTAAATTTCGGGAATTATTAGGAAAAAAACTTGTTTATAGTATGATTTTAGATATCTTTATAAAATATGAAATTCTGGATAAAAAATAATGGAGGCGGAGAGAATGTACAGTGAATTTTAAAGTTTGGCATAAGCTTTAAAATTATGCCAGAAAATGGAGGCATAATATGTTGGAAGTACAAAATTTAAGTATTTATATTGGAACAAGATGTTTGATAAAATCTCTATCTTTTACATTGAATAAAGAAGATAAAATGGCTATTATTGGTGAAGAAGGAAATGGAAAATCTACTCTTTTAAAAGTGCTTATGCAAGATTTTAGTTATGCGACTGTTTCAGGAACAATAAATACACATGGGTATAAAATAGGCTATTTAAAACAAGGTTTGACTTGTGATGAACTTAAAAAAAGTGCTTTTGAATATTTATTTACAACCGAAGAAAATTATTTTAATAAGATTAATGAATTTTATCAAAATTTAAAATTGTTTGATTTAAGTGATTCTATTTTAGAACAGAAAATGCATACTTTATCTGGGGGCGAGAAAGTTAAGATTAGTTTATTAAAACTTCTTTTAGAACAAAATGACCTTATCTTTTTAGATGAACCGACAAATGATTTGGATATTGAAACATTAGAATGGCTGGAAACTTTTATTAAAAAAAGTAAAATGCCTATCTTATTTGTTTCTCATGATGAAGTGTTATTAGAGAATACGGCAAATAAAATTTTACACATTGAACAGTTAAAAAGAAAGCAAGAGTGTTTTGTAACGGTTTCAAAAACAAATTACTCCGATTATATTCAAAGAAGAATGGAGAATATTGAAAAACAAAATAAAATTGCTCATAAAGAAATGCATGAATATAAAGAAAAGGAAAAAAAGTTAGCTAGAGTTTTAGCTAAAGTGGAATTTGATCAGCGAAATGTTTCCAGTGGGGATCCGCATACAGCTCGATTATTAAAAAAGAAAATGCATAGTTTAAAAGCTCAAGAAAAGCGATTACAAAAAGAAGAGATCACTGAAGAAAGACAAACTGAAGAGGCTATTTTTTTAGAATTTCCTCCAGTAAAATTGCCAACTAAAAAAATTATTTTAGATTTTTCATTGCCTGAATTAAAAAACGAATCACGTGTTTTAGCCCGTTTTGTTGAATTACGGGTTGTTGGTAATGAACATATAGGAATTATTGGTAAAAATGGAGTAGGGAAAACGACACTTTTAAAATGTATTTATCAATCTTTAAGGAAACGACCAGATTTAAAAGTTGGATATATGCCTCAAGATTATGAAGAGGTTTTTTTAGTATTTTCAAGTCTTTTAGAATTTTTAACTGAATCTAAAGATCAAGAAAAAAACACATTAGCTCGTAAGTATTTAGGTAATATGAATTTTACTTCGGAAGAGATGCTCGCGGATTTTTCCAAAATTAGTAATGGAATGAAAGCAAAATTGTTTTTTTTGAAATTTATTTTACAAGAATGTAATGTTCTTTTGTTAGATGAACCAACGAGAAATTTAAGTCCATTATCTACACCAATTATTCGGCAAGTATTAAAAAATTATACAGGAGTTATTATTAGTGTTTCTCATGATCGAAAGTATTTAGAAGAAGTAACTCCAGTTTTGTATCGTCTTACGGTTCATGGATTAGAAAAAAATTAGAGTGAAAATATTCTCTCTTTTTTTCTTGGCGAAAAAATCTTTATCGTTTATAATAGAATATGGAAAGAAGTGAGATTATGAAGCGAAAAGTTCTACTTGGAGTACTTAGTGGAATTCTTGTTCTTGGAATTGGTATGGGAGTTTATTTGTTTTTTCATCGGGAGATTTTCGAATCTAACTCGACTCCTGTTTATGAAAATTCTTCTTTTAATGTAGAAGATATTGAAATTACTGAAAAAGAAGAACCTAAAGAGAATATTTTAAATAAAAATGCTACTTTAGAAGAGGTTACTTTTAATAAAGATAAAATAAATGTCTATCTTTTTTGGGGAAATGGTTGTCCGCATTGTGAGCATTTGGTAAGTTATTTAGAAGAAATTTATCCAGAATATCAAGAATATTTTGATTTTTATGGTTTTGAAACTTGGGAAAATGAAGAGAATGAAAAATTAAGAAATCAGGTAAATGAAAAATTTAATTTAACAAGTACTAGTGTTCCATTTTTAATTATTGGAAAAGAAACTATTATTGGATTTAACGCTTCTAAAAAGGAAAGTATTTTAAATTCAATTAAAAGTGCTTATGAGAGTACGGATCGTTATGATGTGTTAAAAGAAATTGTAGAAAAATAGGAAAAAAGAAGTATGCATAAGTTTATAAAAGAAAATATTAAAGAATTTGATAAAAAAACTATTATTGTTTATTTAACGTTGCGGTTACTCGTTTTCATTGTTATGATTATTCAAATCCTTCATAGAAATTGGGAAGCTGTGTTTTTATGCTTTTTAACTCTCTTTTTGTTTTTGGTACCGTTTTTTATTGATAAAAAATTTAAGATTGATTTACCAACTCCTTTAGAAATTATTATTTTGCTTTTTATTTTTGCCGCGGAAATTTTAGGAGAGATTCAAAATTTTTATGGGATTTTTCCTTATTGGGATATGTTACTTCATACTTTAAATGGTTTTTTATGTGGAGCAATTGGCTTTTCATTGATTGATATTTTAAATGAAAGTAAACATAAAAAAAAGCCTTTTAAATTGAGTCCGGTGTATGTCGCTTTAGTTGCTTTTTGTTTTTCAATGACTATTGGTGTTTTGTGGGAATTTTTTGAATATGGTGTCGATAAAGTGATGAAATATGATATGCAAAAAGATAAGATAGTCTATAATGTTTCTTCTGTTCTTTTAAATGAAAATGGAGAGAATGTACCGGTGATTTTGGAAGATATTTCAAGTACTACAATCTATTATGAAGAAAATGGCGAAGTAAAGGAAGAAAATATTAAAGGATATTTAGATATTGGCTTAAATGATACGATGGAAGATTTATTAGTCAATTTTATTGGAGCTTTCACTTTTTCTGTTTTTGGATATCTGTATATTAAAAACAGAGAAAAGTATAAATTGGTAGAAGGATTTATTCCAAAATCTAAAGAATAATTACCTTATTAAGATTTTAAATCAAAATTATTTTTTATAAAAAGGTGAAAGGATTTGGGCGATTATGGAAACAAGTTACATAGAAGTAATGAATAAAGATTATTTATTAAATCTAGGATTTCAGCCAGAGCAACTAAATTTTATTTCTGAATTAGTCAAAAAAGGAATTCAAGAAAAATTATATACAAATACAAAGGATTTTAAACATGACTTAAAACATATTGAAAGAGTTTTAACTTATGTT
>CALVPL010000076.1 GCA_944351315.1 uncultured Bacilli bacterium
TTTTCTAAATTAAAAAAAGCGAATTTAATTATGAAAATTTTTTATTTTTTATCTTTAATTTTGTATTGGGTAGCTTATGGCTTTTTTGCTCGCAGTTTACTTTCTTTAGTTGGTATTGAAACAGTAACTCGAGTAATTGTTTTGATCATTGCTGCGATTTTTGGAATTTTTTATACAATTTTTGGACTAGTCAAAATGTTTCAAAATAAGAAAGTCAGTTTTATTATTTTAACTATTTTCACTTTACTTTTTGCTGGTGTATTAGGATTCGGATCTTATTTTATTGATAAAATCTATAATAAAATCGAAAATTTTACAGCTAAGGAAACTAGTACTTATACCACCGCGATTGTTACTCTTTCTGCTACTGAATTTTCATCTGAGAGCAAGATTGGTATGATTACAGATGAAGAAGATCGAACTGGTTATATTTTGCCAATGGAAATGATTGTTAAAGAAAACATTAATAATACTATTGAGTATTATGATAATACAACCGAATTATTGAATGCATTATATGCTGGTGAAGTAGATGCTATTTTTATTAATAAAGATTATGTTACTTTATACAGCAGTGATGAAAAATATACAAATATTGGTAGTGAAACTAAAATCGTTAAAGAATATTCTAAAGAAATGAAAACTGAAGAAAGCGAATTATTAGTTAGCACTAAAAGTTTAACTGAACCGTTCACAGTTTTAGTTATGGGTGTCGATTCTGAAAGTAAAAATGGATTAGATGCCAATGCAGCATTTAACGGTGATACATTAATTTTAATTACTTTTAATCCTAAAACTTTATCTGCTACCATGTTTAGTATTCCAAGAGATTTATATGTACCTATTTATAATAGTTCCGGTAGAAATATAGGTCTTAATAAAATTAATTCATCTGCTGCTTATGGTACAGCTAGTACAGTTAATACTATTGAAAATTTGACAGATATTGAGATAGATTATTTTGTAAAAGTTAACTTTCAAGGAGTTATTGATTTAGTTAATGCGTTGGGTGGAATTGATGTTGATGTTGAACCTCCAAATTATTCAGCATACATTAATAAATATGGTGAAGGAAGATTATGTGAAAGTGGTGCAGATCGAACATATACTAATATGGTATGTATGAATACTGGATGGCAACATTTAAATGGAGAACAAGCTCTTGCTTATGCTCGTAACCGGCATGGATATCTAGAAAGTGATATCGCTCGTAACCGTCATCAACAACAAATTATTGAAGCTATTGCAAAAAAATTAGTTCAAACTTCAAGTTTTAGTGATTTTGAAAATTTATTAGATACTATTAGTAACAATATTGCGACAAATATGCAAACATCACAAATACTATCCTTTTATCAATCTTTAAAAGGTATGCTAATGCGAGCTTTAAATGGTGATAATTTTATTGAAATTAAAAAAATGCAACTTTCATATTTCTCTTTTAACAATATTTATAGATTGTCTTGCTTAGGATATTATCAAGGAAGTTTGGATGCTATAACAAATGCAATGAAGGAAAATTTAGAAATCATTCAAGCAGAAACTATTAAAACTTTTAGTTATGATTATTCAGTTGATTACGAACAAGATAGTGAAATTATAGGAAAAGGAATTTATTCCGGAGGAAAAGTTCCAGATAGTTCTGTAACCGATCCAGTTATCCCTACTGCTCCTGAAAATGACCCAGACAATCAACCAGAAAATCCAGACGATAGTGGAGACTCGACAAATGAGGATCCGGGTGATGATTCTAATGAAGAAGATCCGAGCGATAATGAAGATCCAGATGTTCCTGGTACTCCTGAAGAGCCTACTGATGGTTCAGAAGGCTCTGATGGTTCCGATTCTTCTGAAGAAGGAAATAATGAAGATAAACCGGAAAAACCAGATGAAGGTGATGAGAATACAGATCCTACTCCTGGTGAGCCCACTATTTGATTAATGTTTTTGCTTAAAACCTTTTAAACTGTTAACGAAGTACATTTGTTAACAGTTTTTTTATTCAAGAAAATCTTATTATAGTAAAATCCATAGGTGCTTTATTCCATTCAAGTTTTAATTCTTATTTTCCTTACTTTCTTTATAAAATTTTTCATAAAAAAACAAATAAGTTCATTATTCACTTATTTGTCTACACTCTTAAAAAACTCTATAAATTCTTTTCTACATAATTTTTTATATTCTCACTACTTTTAGCATTTAAACTAAAATCTGCAAATTTACGTGCTTTAAATAAAGGATATGCAGCACAACCAATCATTGCAGCATTATCTGTACAATACAAAATATTAGGGACATGAAATTCCACATTATATTTTTCACATATTTTTTGCATCTCTGCTCTTAAATAATTGTTGGCAGATACTCCTCCCGCTAATATAAAATTTTTTATCCCCGTATTTTTTAATGCTTTTTCTACTTTTCTTGTCAGTTCTTCTACAGCTGTAATTTGAAAAGAGCAAGCCAAATCATTAATATTTATCTTATGATTTCGTTGAGTTTCATTATGGACTAAATTGATCATATAACTTTTTAAACCACTATAACTAAAATTATAAGTTTCATCCATCATTGGTTTTGGTAGTTCATAACTGTTTTTACCTTTACCAGCAGCTTTTTCAATATTTGGACCTCCCGGATAAGGCATGTTAAGAACCCGAGCTACTTTATCAAATACTTCTCCGACAGAATCATCAATTGTACTACCTAAAATCTCCATATTATCTGGACTATTTAATATCAATAAATCTGTATGTCCACCACTTACGATTAAAGCAAGAGAAGGATATTTAATGTCATTATCTATATTATTAGCATAAATATGTCCCATCGTATGATTCACTGCAATTAAAGGTTTGTTATATACCAAAGAAAGAGTCTTAGCACATTCTACTCCTACTAGTAAACTTCCTAATAATCCGGGTGCATAAGTAACAGCAATTGCATCGATTTCTTCAATTTTTTTTGAAAATTTTTTTAAAGTTTCTTCTAAAACCAATGTAATATTTTCTGTATGCATTCTACTTGCAATCTCAGGAACTACTCCACCATAATTTGCGTGAGTATCCATCTGGGTTAAAATTGTTAAAGCCTCGACTTTCTTGCCATTTTTCACAATAGCCATAGAAGTTTCATCACAAGATGTTTCTATAGCTAAAATATACACATCTTTCATATACTCACCCTTTCCATAATATAAGCATCTTTTTGGCCATAATATTTTTTTCTAGTATAAATTATCTCAAAGCCAAATTTTTCATACAGTTTAATAGCCCATATATTATCTACAGCAACTTCCAAAAAAAAGGTTGTATTTGACCGAGCATTTGTAATCATCATATCCAATAAATTTGTCGCGATTTTTTGATTTCTAAAATCTGGATGAACTACCAATTCTATAATATCCGTTGTTGTTTCTAATACTGTATATATCAAAAATCCTACTACCCTTTCATTCTTTTCATAGACTAATATATGAAAATAAGATTCCTGTATTAATGCATCTAAATCAAATTTATTTTGAAAGTTTTCTTGTACTTCTTCTCCTAAAATATAAATTGTTTTAAAATCCTTTTTTTCTGCATTTCTAATCATTTTTTTCTACCCCAATTTTTTTTACATAAAATGGATTTACTAAATGAGGATTTACTGCTTGTTTTTGATGTGCAAAACTTGATAATAGAGATTTGTTAATTTTAGTACACATTTGAATTTTATTTTTTTGAGCAAAATTAGAAAATTCTTCTTTTTTTAAATACATATATTCTACAATTTGATTTTGGTTCAATTTTCCAATATAATAGCCATTTTTTTCTTCTAATGCCAGATATTTTTCTTTTAAATTTTCAGGATCTAAGTAGAGTTCTAAGCTTGTTATAGTTCTTATAGGAATATTTAGAGTATATGCAAGAGTTTTTGCAATTGTAACTCCAATTCTTACTCCAGTAAATGAACCCGGTCCGATCACAACAATTAAATCATGAATATCATGAATATCTAAATTTGCATCGGATAGCAATCCTACTAATGTAGGAAAACATACTGTACTATGATCCTTCTTTTCATAGATTTCTTTTTCAATAAGAATTTTATCATTTTTGTATATAGCCAAAAAGATAAAGTCCCCATGAGTATCAATAAATAGTGTGTTCATAGCTCACCTTCTTTGTGTATGTAGTATACTTTTTTTCTTTTCTATTGTCAAATAAAAAAGTCCTCTTTATAGGACCGAATCACATACATCTTCATAGATTTTTCCATGAGGTTTAAATATCAAAACTCTTGTATTTTCATCAACAAATCTAAAGTTAATATCTAATCTTTCATCTGGCAATTCATCCTCGATCATATCTGCCCACTCTATTATAGTTACTCCACCTTTACTGAAATAATCCGTAATTCCAATATTTTCTTTGTGATTTTCTAATCTATAAACATCCATATGATATAAAGGAAGTTCACCAGTATCATATTCTTTAACGATATTGAATGTTGGTGATGTTATAGTGTCATCTATTCCCAAGGCTTGAGCAAATCCTTTAACAAATACGGTTTTACCTGTACCTAACTCACCGTTTAAACAGATTACCATATTAGGAAATTTTTCACTTTCAATATTTTGTGCTAATTCCAATGTATCCATTTCATCTTTTGAAGTAAATCTATAATCCATTTCTAATCACCTAAAGCTATTTTAATATAGTATAAATTGGTTTGCAATATATAGTTGCTATTTCATCATAATTTGACATATTTTA
>CALVPL010000077.1 GCA_944351315.1 uncultured Bacilli bacterium
GAGCAAATGCTACACGAATTGAGTTTTCAATACCTGTATTTTGTTCTCCTGCTTCGCCAATAGTTACAGCAGAATTTGTTGTTAAGTAAATAGCTTCTTCATTTAATGGATTGTTTTCTACATAATAAGCCTCACCAGATAAGTTTTTAATGAATAAGTCGAATGCTACATAACCATTTCCTTCAAGATATTCTGTTCCATCTGGAACTCGATTTACGTTATTGTCTACTTGACTTGCTAATAAACGATATCCACCAGGTGTAGCAGTTAAACTTCCTTTTTCATATAATTTCATTCTTGATGAAGCTGTATCCATTTCTCCAATTGTACTCATTGGAACTAATTCAACATCTTCAAGTTGATTCGCGTTTTTATCATATTGAGGTGCATTATCAACATCTAGTTCATAAGTCCAACTTTTACCATCCATTGATAAATAAAGCCCTTCAGTCGTAGCAATTTTGATATCGAAACTTGAAACGTTTACAGTTTTCATTCCGATAAACCATGCATATGTGGAAGCGGCTAAAACCACTCCACATAGCACACAGATTACGACTAAATTTCTTATTTTTTTACTTTGTTTTTCATTATATTTTTTCTTTTTCATCATAATCCTCCTATACTTCTGTAATATCCCAATGTGCTGCTTCTTCGGTTGTTGCAGTTACATAAGTAGCTTTCTTTAATACATCAGCATCTGTAAATGTGAATTCCATAACTGTTCTTGGAATACTAAATTTACCCTCGCTATAAATTACACTGGCTTCAGAAATATTTTCAACCGTACCAGTTGTTGCATATTCAAGACTTCTTGTTGTTTGAACATCATCTGGTAATTCTGGTCCAGTATGACCTACATCTTCACCATCGAATCTTTCTTTAGTGAATCCAAAATTTACAGTAATTTGTTTTCCTAATTGAGCAAAATCGTAATTATCTACGTCTTGTCCTTCAAGGTAAATATAAACACGTACTTTTGTAATACTATTTGGTGCTAGTCTCATGAATTCTGGACGTTCTACACCTTTTTTATTTTTTTTAGTGTCTGTAAATGTATCTACAGCAACCAATTTTCCTTTTTGAGCTGTTGTAGCAATTGAACCAGCGTATCCGTTATATTCGGCACCATCATAATTATCAACGCGATCTGTCTCGTCGATTACACCACTTACAGCATAAGTTGGATAATGTGTTCCATTTGCAACAGTTCCACAAGCACCTGCATAGGAACTATCTGAAGTAATATCTGCATCTGTTCTCTTTAAGCATGAGGTGTTATACCAGTTGATTGCATTGTCAACGTGAGCTGTATCATTTGGTTCCCAAATTTGAGCATCTCTTGAACAAATGCTTGTTACATCTCCACCACCAGCACAGTTAATACCTGTAATAGTATCTTGATCTTCTGTTGTAGCAATTACACGACCAATTTGAGCAAATGCTACACGAACTGAGTTTTCAATTCCTGTTTTTTCAGCATCTGGAACACCAGCATCGGCAATAGTTACTTTTGACTCTGGTGTCAAATAAATTGCTTCTTCATTTCTTAAATCGAGACCTGCATAATATTCATTTCCAGATAAGTTTTTAATGAATAAGTCGAATGCTACGTATCCTTTTGCTTCACCAGCATCATCGACTCCGTTTTCTACTTGACTTGCCATGATTCTATATCCACCTGGACTAGCAGTGAATGAACCTTTTTCATACATAATTAGTCTTGATGAAGCTGCGTCAATTTTTCCGACACTACTCATCGGAACTAATCCTACACCGCCCCAGCTATTGGTGTTTCCAGCATATACTGTACCAGGATCATCAAAATTGTCTTCATTAATGTTTACTGTGTAATCCCAGTCTACACCATTTAAAGATAAAAATAAGCTTTCAGTTGTAGCGATGTTAATATCAAACCCCGAAACATTAACCGTCTTCATACCGATGAACCACGCATAGGTAGAAACGACTAAAATCATTACGCATAAAGTACAAGCAAGAGCTAACTTTTTAATTCGTTTTTCATGCTTGCCGTTTCGTTTGTTTTTCATCTTTTTCCTTACTCTTCCCTTCCCACTTTTTTCTTTTTTGGTTATTTTTTTTAAAACTTTTTCCGGAATATAGTACTTATTTTG
Organism: uncultured Bacilli bacterium; assembly: GCA_944351315.1. Taxonomy (GTDB): domain Bacteria; phylum Bacillota_I; class Bacilli_A; order RF39; family UBA660; genus Ventrenecus. The sequence continues at coordinate 2,136 of CALVPL010000077.1, forward strand.
TTTTAAAAAAAATATCTTATTGTAAAATACCCCTTACAATAGATAAAACATAGATGCCCTTTTGGCTATTTTTTTACAATACATATTTATTATAAAATTTTCTGTTTCTAAAGTCAACGTGATTTGTCGAAACTTGTCGAAAAGTTTTCAAAAAAAAGAAGCAACTTTTAGTTGCTTGGTCCGGTTGATTTAAAATCCATATGTACTTTAAATTCGCCACCTAAAATGTTATCTGTGCACTCTAAATCATCGCCGTCAATAAAGATTACTAGCGTATATTCGTCAATAGCACCTGGTGTAAAATCGGGTACATAAATGGAAGTTACTAAATTTTCGTTTACGAAAGGTGTTGTATTTAATTCCGGATTGCCATCATGAGCTACTTTAGCATAAGTAACAGGTTCTTTATTTCGATACAAACGAATTCTTACCGCATCATCGACATTTTTAATGACATCTTCGATTACAATCTCAGTCCAATATTCGGTAGTTTCTTCAGAAGTATTTTCAATATAGAATGTATAAGCTAAATAGTTATCCCCGTTATGACTTCCTCCACCTAAGGAAGCTATATCTTCAGGAAGCCAATATTCTAAAATTTCATCAAAAACATCTGGTGATGGAGCTAATAATTCTGTTCGAAAAACTTTATATTCTGGATCGTCATAAATGATTAATCCTTTATCAAAATATAAATTTTCTTCTAAATTAATACTAAAATTTCCACGATTATAGATAAAACCTACTACAAAATAGAAAAGTAATAAGCAGAACAAAATAATTCCTAGTGTAATCCAAAAAATTTTTCTTAAACGTTTTTCATGATGAACTCTTGTAGATACTTTTGTAATTTTTTCTTGCATACTTCGAAAACCTCCAACTACTTTAATAACATTATAGATTTTCTTTAATTTCTTGTCAATCTACAAAAAAGTTTTTTGCCTTTTTACACAATATTGACATCAAAAGATTTATTTGACTTCCCGTTTTATATTTAATATTAAAAAAGAACAAAATTTTACTTCTTGTTCTTTTATTCTTCTTCATTTTTTACTTTTACTAATACTTCCCTTGGCTTACTACCATTTTGAGGACCGATGATACCTCTTTCTTCTAACAAGTCGATGACTCTAGCTGCCCGATTGTATCCAAATCTAAATCTTCTTTGAATTAAAGAAGCACTGATTTTTCCTGTTTGTACGGCGAAATCAACAATTTCGTTATACATAGGATCGTCGTATTCTTCGCAGTCATTACTTGCAGATGATGATGAGGTTTGGGTTAGTGTTGTCGTTAAAGACTCATCATAGTTTGCTTGTTGTTCTTTGCAAACTGCCTCGATAAGACGACGAATTTCATCATCTGAAATAAAGCATCCTTGAATTCTTATTGGTGTATTTTCTCCCATCGGTAAGAATAACATATCTCCTTTTCCTAGTAGTTTTTCAGCTCCAGGATGATCTAATATTGTTCTTGAATCCACATTACTTGCTACCGCAAAAGCAATTCTTGAAGGAATATTCGTTTTAATGACACCAGTAATTACATCGGTACTTGGTCTTTGAGTTGCTACGATCAAATGAATTCCGGCTGCTCTTGCAAGTTGAGTAATTCGCATGATAGAATCTTCTACTTCTTTTCTTGCCACAATCATTAAATCAGCCATTTCATCTACTATTACGACTATATAAGGCATTCTAGGTTGTTTGTTTTCAGGATTTTTTTGGTTTTCTTCTTCTAACATTCGATTGTAATCATCGATTTTTTTAGCTCCTTTTTCAGCGAATATGTGATATCTTTTATCCATTTCACTAACAACTTTTTGAAGAACTAATGAAGCTTTTTTAGGATCGGTTACTACTGGACATAATAAGTGAGGTACTCCATTATAATTTGATAATTCTACTTGTTTTGGATCGACTAGTACTAGTTTTACTTCATCTGGACGATAACGCATTAAAATCGAGCCGATTATTCCGTTAATACAAACAGATTTACCAGATCCTGTGGAACCTGCTACTAATAAGTGAGGCATTTTTGTTAAATCTGTACTTCTTGGATTTCCCATGATGTCTCTTCCTAATGCTACTTGAATTCCACCTTTAGCATTGATCATTTCTTTACTTGCTAAAACTTCTTTTATTTTAACCATTGAAATTGCTTGATTAGGAATTTCTACTCCAATTGTATTTTTGCCTGGTATTGGGGCTTCAATACGAACATCTTTTGCTGCTAGGGCAAGAGCTATTTCTTTGTTAATTGAAATAATTCTGCTTACTTTTGTTCCACTTGGAACAACTACTTCAAATTGAGTAACAGCTGGTCCCATATGTATATCTACTACCCGACCAGAAATTTGGAAATCTTTTAAAACTCTCTCTAAATTTTGTTTATTATTAATTAAAAATTGATTCGAATTGGTTTTCTTGGCTTTTGGCGGATCATCTAATAAACTCATTGGAGGTAGTTGATAATTTGGATTGGGCATAACTGATGCTGGATTGGCCACTTTTGGGGCTTCAAACGACTCTTCTTTTGGTTCTTTATAATGTTTTAATTCTTCAACACTATTTACGACGATAGATTTAGAGTCATTTGCTTCATCGTCCACTTCATGAAGTCTTTTATCAAGCATGGCTTCTCGCATATCCGCTTCATCTTCTTCATGATCTTCTTCACTTTTCTTTTTAAACCATTTAAATTTAGAAATTAAATTATTTAATGTATTGGATAAGTTTACATTGAAAAGTAAGATAATTCCAAATAATCCAATGAAAGCTACCACAATATAAGTTCCATTTAAGCCAAATAGTGCATCACAGCCAAATGCAAATGCTGCTCCTAATATTCCTCCACCAATAACAATGGATACTTGACCGGAACTTGTCAGAGCATTGTTACTTCCAATTGAAGCAACCCGGCTCATGTAATTATTAATTGTTGCATCAAAAATCTCTGTTGGATTTTCCACAGTTTTTACAAAAGTCAAATGACTTAAAATAAGAATTACAATTAAAACTAAGTAAAGTCCGACATAACGTGCACTAAAAAAATTCGGCAATTTTCGTTTAATTAACATATAAAAGCCAATAATTAAAACAAAAATGAGAATTAATGGCCACCATTCCCCTAAAAGAAACATGGCAAACTTTTTTATTAATGAGCCTACTGGTCCAAATCCAAAACCAATTACTCCGATTAAAATGAGAATTAAGCCAATTAGTTCAACACTGTAGCCGGCATTTTTTTTACTTTCGCTACTTGTCTTTTTCTTCTTTGCCATACTAATTCACCATATTCATTATACAGAATAAAAAAAAAGAATGCAAATATCTTGGCATCATTTGACAATGAAACCGTCGAAATTCACTTTTCTTTTTCTTCGTATTCTTGAATCCTTTTGCGAATTTTTTTTATTGTTTCTTTTTTGGTCTTTTGATAATCCTTATGTCTAAAAATTTTATATAGAGCAATTGGATGTAAAATAAAATCAATGGAATCGGCCTTATCTACTAAAGTTAATAGCCATGCTTCTTTGTTGCGAGGAATTTTTTTGTTGATTGGAAACATATGAGTGATCATGATGCTTTCAACCTTTGGAGTAACTACTTGAGGTCCAAATACTTTTTTCGCATTTACAACGGCTTCTTTGGCATGAGTAAAAGCATGTTTTTGAAAAAAAGGCTTTTTTTCTTTACAATATTGCCAAGGATGTTCATAAAAATCATGTAAGATTCCAGCAATGGCTAAGCTTTGATAATCCATATGCAAGAATTTTCCAATCCGATAACAATCGTAAGATACTCTTAAAACATGAGCATATACCGACTCATTAATATGATGAGGATATTCTTTTCTTTTTTGCATTTCTGTCTGTAGTAAAAGGGGTTTGATTATTTTGTAATATTCTAAGTAGCTATCTTTTAAGTTTTTTTTTTGATTTGGGGTTTTTATTAAATAAACGAGATAACAGAAAATCGTAATCACTTGTAAAATAGCAGTACAATAGACAAATATATTTACGTATTTAGAGAACCAAGGAACTACTAATCCCACAAATCCTAAAATGATGGTAATAAAAATAATCCAAGTTTTAAATTTTCCTACTAATAACGATGCAGCAATTCCTTTACGGAAATAAAAATAAAGATTTAAAACACTAATTACACATTCTAAAATCAGAACATAGAAAAAAGCATGATTTTTAATAATTAAAATAATTAATAAACCGATGGCTAACATTTTATCGCCGATGACATCTAAACGAGCTCCAATTTCACTTACTACATTCCACTTACGAGCTAAATATCCATCGGCAAAATCCGTTAGTGCAATGACAATGGCTACTGCAATTAAAATCTTATAATGATTGGTTAATCCCAAAAAAATAACTATCGGTGTAAAAAGTAAACGACTTGCAGTTAAAATATTTGGAATATATTTTTTTACATTTTCCATATAAATTCACCCTACTCAACCATTTTATCATACTTATTCAAAAAAACAAGCAACTTTATAATTACAATCTTGTAATTTTCCAACAATTACCAATTGTAAGTTTTTTCGAATATGTGTTACAATGAATACGAACAAATGTTTTTTGAGGTGATAAAAATGCAGGAACGACATATTTTATGTATTGATTTAAAAAGTTTTTTTGCTTCTGTTGAATGTATCGAACGAGGACTGGATCCTTTTACTACTCCTTTAGTTGTCGCGAGTAAAAGACAAGGAAATGGTGCCATTACTTTAGCAGTTAGTCCTTTTTTAAGAAAACAAGGAATTAAAGGAAGAACGAGACTTTATGAAATTCCTAAAAACATTTCCTATCAAATTGTTCCTCCTAGAATGAAACTTTATTTAGAAAAATCTAAAGAAGTTGTAAAAATTTATACGGATTTTGTCAGTTTTGAAGATTTACATATTTATTCTATTGATGAATGTTTTTTAGATGTTACTGATTATCTTCATTATTTTAAAAAAACGGATTATGAACTTGCTATCGAAATTTTAAAAACGATTGAACAAAAAACAGGTTTAACAGCAACTTGTGGGATTGGTCCAAATCTTTTACTTGCAAAAATTTCGATGGATTTAGAGGCTAAAAAATATAAAAATGGCATTGCTAAATGGACTTTTCAAGATGTCGAAAAAAAACTATGGCCTATTACTCCTCTTTCTAAAGTTTGGAAAATTGGGCCGCGATTAGAAAAAAGACTGAACAATTTAGGAATTTTTACCATGGGGGATTTGGCACATCAAGATCCAATGTTTCTAAAAAAGAAATTTGGAATTATTGGTCAAGAGTTATGGGAACATGCGAATGGGATTGATTTTTCTAGGATTAAAGATTTTGAGAAGGAACCGAAAGAAAAATCTTTTAGTCATAGTCAAGTTTTATTTAAAGATTATTATAATGAAGAAATTTATTTGATTTTTCGGGAAATGTTGGAAGTTTTAACAACTCGGCTCCGATTACAAAAAAAAGAAACTCAGCTTCTTGGTTTAGGAATCACTTATTCTAAGACGACTGGTGGAGGTTTTTATCATTCCCAAAAAATACAGCAAGCTACTGATAATGAAGAAATTCTTTATTCTCTTTGTATTACTTTATTCGACCGATTTTATGAAGAAAATATGCCGATTCGAAAAGTGAGTCTATCTTTAGGTTCTTTAAAAGATAAAGAAGGTATTCAATTAAATCTTTTTGAATCTTTTCAACAACAACAGGATCACTCTAAAATTTTAGAAGCACTGGATCAAGTGCATGAACGTTTTGGGAAAAACAGTGTTTTAAAGGCTTCTAGTTTATTAGAAAATTCAACAATTAAAGATCGAAACCAAAAAATAGGAGGTCATCATGAATAAGAAGCGTGAAAATATTAAATGGGCTCCTTTTGAATCTTTGTTTCATTCAAAAGACTTGGAAAAAGAAATTTTAGAAGAAAAAAGTTTATGTTCTAAGCCTATTTTAAGTGAAGATAATCTAGAAATATTAGAGAAAAAGATTTTAAGTGCTTATCATACTCAATCTTTCATCTTTTTGAACTATTTTTTTCATGGTCATATCTATCATAAAAAAACTTGTATTCTGTTTTTAGACTATCAACAACGGAAAATTTTTCTAGAAGATCATACTAGTATTTATTTTGAACAAGTTTTGAGTTTGGATTTTTTATAATTACCGTTTACGACTTAATGTTTCCAAATGTTTAGCCATTTTATCTAAAGTTAATTTCTGTTCTAAAAATTCTTGAATCATAGTTTCAGGAATTTTTTGATGAGCTAAAAAAGCAATATTTTCAATCATAATTCTTTCGAGTTCTAATGGGCTTATATTCGTTATTTCTTCTAAATCGTTTAAATATTTTTCTAGGTTTTGGCCGGTTAAAATTTCCATACAGAGTAAGGCAAAATTTGATTCTGTTTTCTTTAAAGCTTGATCTGAAAAGAATTCAGTATAAATACTTGAATGACCATCTAAATCAATTATTTGAGGATCAAGTGGCAATTTTAATAAGACATTCGTATTGGGAAATTCTTTTGTCGGACGTTGTGCTAGATCAATGTGATAAATATTATGTTCGATAAGTTCACGTACTTTTTCTAAAAGATCTTTTAAGATTTTTAATTGATATTTTAAGGGAAATGCTTGAACACAGTAAATTTTTTTCGTAAAAGTATGCTCATGTAAAACACATCCTTTTACTCTTTTGTTTACATAAATAACATTTTGAGGAAGATATGTCTTTTGGATTTCTCGTTGTCTTTCAATAGCTTTATACAAAGCTTCTTCACGTGATAAACGAATTCCTTCTTGATCTAAATAACGTAAGGTATTTTTTTGATATTTTACTTTTCCTTTATTTTTATAATTGGCAATGTTGACTCCTTCAGCATCATAAACTGGTGGATTTACCACATACATATTGTCGTTATAGTCATGATAAATTTTGTATAAAGTACCTGGTTTAATCCGATAAATCGTTCCCTCGGTTCCAGCAGCTATTTTTTTAGAATTTAAATTAATAACATCTTTTTTTGTTAAATAAATTGGATCTATTTTCATAATCTTTCTTCCTTTTTGTTCTGTATTATAGCATTTTTTTCTGTTGCTTTAAAGTCCAAAAAAGACATCATTAAGATGCCTTCTTCGTAAGTTCTTTTATCTTTTGTCGATTTTCTTTTGTAAAGCCATTTAAAATTTTTGGATTTTTCTTTAGAATAGTTTGATAAATTTCTTCCATAGCTTCTTTACTGCTTTTTGTTACCACACTCATACTAGCAATGATATGTTTTTTACCATCTTTCGTAATCAAATAAATACTTTGAGCTGTTTTAAAACCATAATAACGTAATTCATAAGGATAAATCCATAACACATCTTTATAAGGAATAGCTTCAAAAACATGGGCCAAGTTTAAAATATAATTTTCTGTTAAGTAAACTTGAGCTTTTTCATAATAGAAAGATTTTTTTTCATCTTGAAGTTCTTTTTGAATTTTTATTTTTTCTTCTAAGGAAAGTTTTTTTAGTTGCTTTTTATAACGAACTTTTTGAAAAACTCCAACGATCACAACGATTAAACCGATGATGCCTAACATAAAGCCTACTACTAACATGATATCGTTTGTTGTTAATGGAGTTGTTTCTAGATTTAAATAGATGGAACCAAAAACGGAATCAAAATCTTCTAGAGATAACATGTATTCTTCCTCTTCCATGATTTCATTATAGCTTTCTATAGCAACCTCTTTTAATGAATCATCTGCAAATACTGTCGATCCTTCTACGCGGATTGGATAAGTGGCATTTTTAATTTTTTCGTATGTTTCACTACTCATTTGAGCTATGTAAATACGATTTTCATCGGTAACAAAATAGACATGATTTGGATCATCTTCATAATAAGCAAATTCATAAGGTTCTGAATCAATATCAATATATCCATATAAATTTTCTTCTTGGTTGTTGGCAATTAATTCATACATCGGGGTTTTAGTAACACTGTCTGCTTTATAAATACTATAGCCAAACAAGATTACTCCAATAAATAAGATAAATAAACCTACATATAAAACCATTTGAATTTTTTGATAAGTTTTTTCAATGGTCTTATTCTCAAACTCTTTCATAAACTAACACTCCTTATATTTCTATTGTATAAGATTTTTTATAAAAATACTATAGTTTTTTCGGAAAATTTTTGGAAGTAAAAAAACAGTCTATTTTAGACTGTCATACTTTTTATAAATGCATTCGACCACTTTTCGACCACACTGTTTAAAAATCATTAAAAAACGAACTATTTCTAGTTCGACTAATTTCCCTATGGTGCCTTAAAAGAGGTTATCTCGAATCAAGACATATTAACAGTTTTCGTTTTTTTAACTTTTTAATTATTTTATTCTAATTTTTAGTAAGCCAATCTTTAATATCTATTATTTGAATACCCTCATATGTATACAGATCATGATGTGTTCTAGCAATTAATATTTTAGGATATGCATCTTTTATTTTTAATAATGGATCAACTTCTCTTCTAAATGTTTTATTTTTAAAATCATCTCCAATATCACTTGATACTTGAATATAAATTTTTTCATTTCTTTTTGTAGCTACAAAATCTATTTCTTTTTTGTATAAAGTTCCAACATAAACCTCATATCCTCTTCTAAGTAATTCTATTGCTATTATATTTTCATACACTCTTCCATAATTAATATTTTTTGTTCCCAATTTAGCGAACTTAAAAGATTGATCTACCAAATAATATTTATCTTGAGATAATAGATACC